>DNOQ01000625.1 GCA_003501665.1 Bacteroidales bacterium
TTCAGGAACTGTCAGCGCAGGCTGTTGTGGGACTTGATAACTGGTTTAACCGGGAAACAAATCCAAGGACCGGCATTCCTTTTCACTATTTATGGTCCGATACTGAATTCAGTGGTTATTCGGAATGGGGAAAGATATTTAAAAACCGTGGTGCTGTGATTACCACGGTAGAAAAACCGACAAAGGAAGCTTTGAGAAATATTGATATATATATTATCGTGGATCCTGATTCGACAACTGAATCCAAATCACCTAATTACATACTCCAAAACGATATAAGGGCAATAAGGAAATGGGTAAAACAGGGTGGTGTTCTGGCAATATTTGCCAATGACGGCCCGAACTGTGAGTTCACACATTTAAATAAGCTTGCTTCAAAATTCGGGATGAGATTCAATCATGTGACCCTCTATCCTGTTATCAACAGGGACTGGGAAATGGGAGCGATAAAAAACCTGCCTGATCATCCGTTGTTCAAAGGAGTTTCAAAGATCTATTTAAAGGAGGTTTCGGATATCAGGCTCAAAGGAAATGCAAAAGCGATTCTGACAGAGAACGGTAAAGTTTTAATGGCTGAAAATCATTACGGAGATGGATATGTATTTGCAATAGGTGATCCGTGGATATATAACGAATATATCGATCATGCTCTTCTTCCGGAAAGCTTTGAAAACCTGAAAGCCGCAAAGAATCTGACTGATCGTTTACTGGAAAAGGCAAAAAAATAACTTGCCGTAATGGCTGATGAGACTGTTTAACCGTAAACATTAATTTACAGATACGGCGATGAATAACAGGATCATCATCAAAAACGGACATACTAACTATACTTCATTATTAATCTAAAAGAGTAAATCTGTAATTATGAGATATTTAAGTTATCTATTGATTTCACTGGTTCTGGTATTGAACTATTCATGCGGCAAATCCGGGGTGTTGACCGAAGCTTCTTCTGAATCGGTGAAAGTCTCTTCAGAGCGCCTTGCAAGGATCGACAACATGCTTCAGCAGGTTGTTGATAACGGTTGGACGGCCGGAGCTGTGGCATTTATTGCCCGCGATGGCAAGATCGTTTATAACAAAGCTTTCGGTATGAACGACCTGGAGACACAATCTCCCATGCAGACTGATAATATCTTCAGGATCGCCTCGCAAACAAAAGCCATTGTCAGTATCGGATTGATGATGTTGTTTGAGGAAGGAAAATTCCTTCTTGATGATCCGGTGTCGAAATACATTCCTGAATTTGCTAATTCCACGGTACTTGAAAAGTTCAATGAAAAAGATACAACCTTTGCGACAATACCTTCCAAACGTGAAGTAACTATAAGGGATCTGCTTACTCATACTTCCGGTATCGGTTATGCAGGAATAGGAACTCCCGTCATGAATGCTGTTTATACAAAGGGAGGAATAGAAGGAGGATTTGGAAATAATCAATCATCGATAGGAGATGATATTAAGATTCTCGGAAGAATGCCGCTTTTTCATCAGCCGGGTGAGAAATGGACCTATGGCCTCAATGTGGACGTTATTGGATATCTTATTGAGGTTTTGTCGGGCGAAAAGCTTGATGTAGTTCTCAGAACAAGGCTTTTCGATCCGCTCGGGATGGATGATACCTGGTTTTATCTTCCTGCTGAAAAGCAAGGAAGGCTGGTAAAGGTTAACACAGAGAACAGGGAAAGAAAAGTGACCTCAATGCCCCAGGAAAGGGTGAATTATCCGCTACTGACCGACGGGATCTATTTTTCCGGAGGGGCCGGATTGAGTTCCACAACAAAAGATTATGCAACATTTCTTCAGATGTTGTTGAATAAAGGTGAATATAACGGAAAAAGAATTATTTCACGACGTACTGTTGAGCTAATTTCCACGAACCAGATCGGGGAACTAAACCTTGGCCGCAATAAATTCGGGCTCGGATTTGAGATCACAACTGCCGAAGGACAGGCAGTTCTCGGGATTTCTGAAGGATCATTCTCCTGGGGCGGTTACTTCGGTACCACCTACTGGGCTGATCCTAAGGAACGCCTTGTCTGTCTTTTATTTATGCAACAGGTGCCACTGAGCCGGGGAGAAATTCAAAACAAATTCAAGGCAATGGTTTATCAGGCTCTGGATGATTGAATTGTCATTAATTCGCTACGGGAAAATTTAACTTGGTTTGACATTTTGATTTTGGATAAGGATAAAATCAAAAACCATGAAAAATAAAATTAATTCAGTTAAGAGAAGGAATCACTCCGGGAATTTTTCAATAATTTATTTCTTTGCCGGCTTGATAATTCTTCTTGTATCCTGTTCACGAACCCCTGTCCCATATTCGATTCTGGAAATTGCCGGGGGAAGTGATCTCCTCAGTAACTATTCCAAATCGTTCCTGCTGACTGCCTATAAGCCTGACAGTATTAATCCTGCGGCAATTGCAGGAAGCCAGGGGGACCTCTTTATTGCTGACGATTATGTCTTTGTTTTTGATAAAAATTTATCAACAGGAATTTCCGTTAAAAAGCGTACAGAGGGCCTTTATCTGAACGATAAGCTGGTATTCCT
>DNOQ01000344.1:0-293 GCA_003501665.1 Bacteroidales bacterium
TTCAGGAACTGTCAGCGCAGGCTGTCGTGGGACTTGATAACTGGTTTAACCGGGAAACAAATCCAAGGACCGGCATTCCTTTTCACTATTTATGGTCCGATACTGAATTCAGTGGTTATTCGGAATGGGGAAAGATATTTAAAAACCGTGGCGCTGTGATTACCACGGTAGAAAAACCGACAAAGGAAGCTTTGAGAAATATTGATATATATATTATCGTGGATCCTGATTCGACAACTGAATCCAAATCACCTAATTACATACTTCCAAACGATATAAGGGCAATAAGGAAA
>DNOQ01000344.1:485-7257 GCA_003501665.1 Bacteroidales bacterium
TGCAAAAGCGATTCTGACAGAGAACAGTAAAGTTTTAATGGCTGAAAATCATTACGGAGATGGATATGTATTTGCAATAGGTGATCCGTGGATATATAACGAATATATCGATCATGCTCTTCTTCCGGAAAGCTTTGAAAACCTGAAAGCCGCAAAAAACCTGACAGATTTGTTGCTGGGTAAAGTTAAAAAATAAGGGCACATCTGTTCATAAAACGAATCATCCATTTCTGCAGAATTTATCGTGTTAATATCTTCAGGATTGCTTTACAAACAAAAGCTATTGTCAGGAATTTCTAAAATATTTCTTTTTTGCCCGTAGGGCATAAATGACAATAGCAATAAATGAATGGAGCTCTTTTATCAATTATCCGGGAAAATCCTGTAACTTGGTTTGACATTTTGATTTTGGATAAGGATAAAATCAAAAACCATGAAAAATAAAATTAATTCAGTTAAGAGAAGGAATCACTCCGGGAATTTTCCAATAATTTATTTCTTTGCCGGCTTGATAATTCTTCTTGTATCCTGTTCACGAACCCCTGTCCCATATTCGATTCTGGAAATTGCCGGGGAAAGTGATCTCCTCAGTAACTATTCCAAATCGTTCCTGCTGACTGCCTATAAGCCTGACAGTATTAATCCTGCGGCAATTGCAGGAAGCCAGGGGGACCTCTTTATTGCTGACGATTATGTCTTTGTTTTTGATAAAAATTTATCAACAGGAATTTCCGTTAAAAAGCGTACAGAGGGCCTTTATCTGAACGATAAGCTGGTATTCCTCGCAATACCTGACAATAATGATCTGATTCCATGGTTCGAAACCCTGAATAATAAAGATTTATCTGCACTACAGTTCATCGGAACAGGTCCGGAATTACCGGAAAGCTACCTTCCGCATCTTTCCCGGCTGGCTAAGATCAAACCGGATGTCGGGCTTTTGTACGAAGGAAGTCTTACAGACATTAAAATGCTTCTGGAGATCTTTAATCCATCATATATCGTTGGTGTCGATTTGCAGCTGAGTGATTTTAATCTTCTTTCGGAATTGAAAAACCTTAAGTTGCTGGCTGCATCATTTACCTATCCTGTACTGACACAACCTTTTCCTGAACTTCCGGAACTTAAACAACTTATCCTGTCAGACCTGGACAAGAATCCGGACCTGCCGGCTAATTTCCTGGTAAACAATAAACAGCTGGAAAGAGTAATCTTTCAGAAACCGGTGAAATTTGACCTGTCCCTGCTTGATCCTCTTAAGAATCTTAAAGAGCTTGTTATCAGGGAATCGGGAGAGATATTAAATACCAGCCTGATTAACAGACATAAAAAACTTGAAGTTCTGGTAATTGGTGATGATAATGCTGATTATGACTTGAATACGGTTAAATTGCCTCAATTGAGATGGATGACTTTTTTTAATAATACAACTCAGGATGAATTTAACTCTTTCATTAATGTTCATCCAGCCATCGAGGTAATTGAAATGGTTGAATGTGATACTATCCTCAGCCTTCAGGCATTATCCGGACTAAGTAAATTATCAAGTCTTACGATAACTGATACTGTTACTGATATAGGATCGGTCGGGAAACTTACTAACCTTAAATATCTGTCACTTCCTTCACGGTTTGTTGGTGATTCAGCAAATCTTGCCCGTATAAAAAGATCTCTTCCCGATACTCGTATTGTAGCAAACGAAGGCTTTTGTCTGGGATCAGGATGGCTTCTGCTGATTATTCCATTTGTATTGATAATCAGATTTTTCTGTAGAAATCAGAAACGGGATCACAGGGATAATTTAAACGCTGCTAACCTTTAATGGCAGAACAGAGAAAACTTAAAACACTTTCCGGGGCAATTATGTGCACCCTCGGACTGATGATATTTGCATTTTTCATTCATTATAAGTTCCCTGTAAGACTGATCTCTTTCGTGGCACTTTTTCTGTCGGGGTTCATTATCAGTAAAAATTTAAAATCAGCCTCGGAATTAAGATATATAACCGGTGAAAGTGTTTCAGCCCGGAATCTGATGGTTTTGATTGCCACAGGTGTTTTGATGGGAATTGTACTTTCAGTATGGTACCGCAGGCATCTCGACATTGGTCTTTTTCCGAAGTCAATTCATTTCTTCGCATTTACAGCAGCTTTGATTGGCTCGGTTGAAGAGTTGGTTTTCAGAGGATTTCTCCAGGAATATACAAAGAAAATATCAGGATCCTTCTCTGTATTATTCAGTGCATCAGCTCATACCGGATATAAATGCTGCTTGTTCCTTTCTCCTTTCTCAGAAGTAAATATTGATATCGGTTTTCTGGCTTTCTTTACATTCATTTTCGGGATAGTTTTCGGGACTGTCAGGTATCTATCCGGAAGCCTGTGGCCGGCTTTGACAGCACATGCTCTGTTCGATATACTTGTTTATGCTGAAATTTCAAGTGCCCCGTGGTGGGTGTGGTGAAATCTGAAAAGTTTTCCATGAAATACTAAGAACCATATCCGGGATATCAGAACTTTATTAATTTTGGGCGGCTAAATAAAATAAATCATTTGCTGCAGAATTAAATTAAAATGCCAGCCGGATGCAGTTTTTAATTAAGTATTTTGCTGATGAGAAAATATTCACTTGATAAAAGTAAAATCAGGGTTCTTTTGCTTGAAGGTATTCATGAGAATGCCACGCAGTATTTTTTAGAGAACGGTTACGCGCAGGTAGAATGTTATAAGGAAGCGTTGCCCGGGAATGAACTGGAAAAGAAACTTGCACAGACTCATATCATTGGGATAAGGAGCCGTACCGAACTCAGAAAGGACCTTCTCTTGAAAATTCCGAAATTGTTTGCAATAGGATGTTTCAGTATCGGCACGAACCAGGTCGATCTGCATGATGCAAAAATGTGCGGTATCCCTGTATTTAATGCCCCTTTCTCAAATACAAGATCAGTCGCTGAGATGGTCATTGCCGAATGTATCATGCTGATGCGTGATATTCCCGAGAAAAGCACTCTGGCCCATAACAGGATATGGATGAAATCGGTAAAACATTCTGTTGAAGTGAGAGGGAAAGTCCTGGGAATAATAGGATACGGACATATCGGCACTCAGGTCTCAATTTTGGCCGAGGCTTTCGGGATGGATGTTTTCTATTATGATATCGAAAAGAAACTCAGTATGGGAAATGCAAGGCCCGTCAGCAGTCTGAACGATCTCCTCAGAATTGCCGATACTGTCACAATCCATGTTCCTTCAACTGAACTTACAAGAAATATGATCTCGAAGGATGAGGTTGCAATTATGAAAAAGGGTGCCTGTCTGATAAATGCTTCCAGAGGGGATGTTGTTGATTATTCCGCTGTTGCTGAGGGATTGAAATCAAATCATCTCTCCGGTGTAGCAGCAGATGTATTTCCAAGGGAGCCTGTTTCAAATAATGAACCGTTCGAGAACGATCTGCAGGGATTACCCAATGTGATACTTACACCACATATCGGAGGCAGTACTCTTGAAGCGCAGGCAAATATAGGACTTGAAGTATCAGAAAAGCTGGTAAAATACAGTGATACAGGTTCAACTATAGGAGCTGTAAATTTCCCGGAAATATCGCTTCAGTCACATAAAACCAAGCAGCGTTTTCTGCATATTCACAGGAATGTCCCCGGCGTTCTGCGTGAAGTGAATAATCAGTTCAGTTCCAGAGGGATCAATATATCTGCCGAATATCTTCAGACCGACCCGGATATAGGATATGTAATTATTGAAACCGACAGTGAGCTCAATGGTTCAATTCTGAACGACCTGAAGAATATTCCGTATACAATAAGAACAAGGATATTGTATTAGTATTCGTCTATGGCTCAGAGCTCAGAGCACAGAGCTCAGAGCAAAAAAGGTCAACCCTGAGCCCTGAGCTATCTGTCCTTCCTGACCGGCGTTATCGTCACCGGCCCCAACAGCCCCGATTTCATCGGAGGCCACGATGAGGCATCAAATAATCCGTTCTTTGTATTCTGCCTCATCCTGGCTGCCATATTTATATTGTAGAATCTTTTCCATTCAATATCATTCCTGTCCATATATGCAATCCGGTTAGCCATCAGATTGGATACCCTGATCTCAAGGATGTTATTTTTTTTGATCTGTTTCTTAGGAATAATAACCCTGAAATCAGGTCCCATGAGTGATGCTATTTCTTTTCCGTTAAGTATGACAGTAGCGCTTTCAGCCACTTTGCCAAGATTTAACATCCAGGCATCAGCCCGGGATGAAGGAGGGGCAAATGATATTTTATAGCTTGCCGTACCGGAAAAGTTTTTCAGGTCATCATTCCCGAAATCAGTCCAGGATTTAAGCCTGCGTATCTCTGCAGGAGAAGGAAGTACCGGACCTCCGGAAATGAAATCGGTTTTCCAGGTTCCCGTAATCTCATGTGGAGTTGACAGCGGGTCATAAAACATATATTGTTTTCCTTTTACAGGATTTTTATATGCTGAAACGATAAGCGATTCACCGGGATAAAGCCTGGTATAGATCTGAGGAGTTCCGTCGCGATTCATTCTTACTTTTGCCAGACCGTATTGATCAGTGATGGGATCAAAAATTGCCAGAGAGTGGCTGTTTATATTTACCGGCAGCCATCCGTCGAAAGCTTTTTCACTCTGGTTCAGGATGAAATAATTAAAAGCTTTATCTGTTTCGCGTCTCGTGAACCTTAATCCGTTATCGGCCATTGATTCGCGTCGTATACCTGAAAATTCCAGGAGTTTACGCAGATCGTTACCGGTAACAAAACTTCCTTTGCCCAGTCCGGCTTTGCGGATACCATCACTGCCTGTTTCCCTGAAATCAAGCTTATCTTTCAGCTTCATGAAAGCATAATTCTTCTCTTCGAGATCGGCCCATCCGGAAATATTTTCAGGCATAGTGCCATAGATTATTACTGAAGCCCCGTCATTGGCAAGCTTCATTATTCTGGAGAAAGTTTCCAGAGGGATATATTTACAACCTGGTAACACCAGTGTCTTATAGATATTTCCTTCAGTCTGAAGCAATCCTTCATAAATTTCGGTATTGGTTAACTGGAGGTCGGAAATATAATCCCATGCATAACCTTCTCTGATCATCAACTCGGCTCCTGTTTTGAACGGTGTTCCGTTGTATGCCGGACTTATTGCATCGAAATGTTCGAGCATGCCTCTTCCGTAATCTGCAAAGCGGTCAAAAATAGGGAAATAGAGCAGGATATCATTATCAGGCCTTCCCTGCTGCATGAATGACTGGACGCGGGTCACGTATTTATTAAGAGCTTTAAAATCGTTCCATAGCGGATTTACAGGAGTAAGTTCAACTGCAGCATAAAAGAGGAATCCGGGCCATGGTTCATCAGGCGGGGAATAGCAGGTGCCATGGTAGAGCAGATGATTAATTCCTCCGAGGAAAAAGATATCGGCTGCTTTTTTGATATCGGATAGTGTGGAAACAAAATGTTCATTCAGCCATGTTGCAGCCTCGCATGATGAATATTTTTTCCCTGTCACATTAGCGGCAGAGGAGGCAAATTTTAACTTTGTTATCTCGCTTCCTTCCGTTTCGGGTATGTCGCTTGCCGAATAGAGGTCGAGAATGTTACCCGGTGATCCATGTGCCTGATTACGTGTGATCTTACCCTGTTTGTTTGCCCATTGTGTCCAGTGTGTGGTGAATTTATCAAGGATAAGATCAGAAATAGTCTGCCGGTAATCGGAGAGGACCCTTGCATTTTTTTCAGAGTCATCTTTGCGGAAAAGTGCAGGCAGATGTTCTCCAAGATGGTATCCTCTCCTGATATAAAATTCATTGAACAGGTCAGTTGTCCAGTCAGCCTGTCCCGATGCATCATCCACTTCGTATGAATCATTAAAATATCCCCGTAGCGATTTCAGGTCATAATTCATGAAAACGGTATCAAAATGTTTCAGAAAATTATCTATGGCTTTTCCGGAGAAGTGGTCTATCACATCTCCCTCGCCACCCGGGCCTGCCCGTTCAGCCAGTTTGCCGTGCCACCCCTGGAAGAGAGCGTAGAGGGTCCAGTCTCCGTCAGGAGCTGTCCATTCCAGGTCTCGCTCACGGGTTACGAGAGGAGTTAAATTCAGTACCTCGCCTGAATCGGAATATGCCATTAACGCGTAAAGAGGGAGTGGTTTGTCAAATCTTATCTGATCGATTGCATAAAGCTGCAGGTTTTTGTTTTTGCTTATCGGATCGATAAGTTTTGACATATCGGGTTTCTGGCCTACGGGTCTCACAAGAGGAATTTGCCGGAATTCGATCTTTTCAGTCAGTTTCTTTCCTCCGGACAGCCTGTATGTTTTGTAATTGATATTTCTGCAGGCATCTTCGGGATTAACCCATGGTCCACCAAACGGCCATCCCGATGCATTTGCCAGGTCGATACCCATATCAAGTCTTTCAGCTTCTTTAAGGACATGTGTGAACATTTCCATCCATTTGGGCGATAAGTAATTGATGAATTTATCTTCATGTCCTTTTACCCCGTAGATAGCTGTAACCTCCATTCCGCCAAGCCCGGCAGCCTTATACTTCTCCAGGTTTGTCGTGATATCCCCGGGATTTACAATACTTCCCGGCCACCACCATCGCGACCATGGCTTGTTCTCCCGGGTTATCTCGGGCCATTCAATCCGGGATTTCTGTGATGATGCAGTCAGGCACTGGATCAATATCAGACCTGTGATCAAAATTCTTCTTTTCATTCGAAAATAATATGACTA
>DNOQ01000279.1 GCA_003501665.1 Bacteroidales bacterium
TTTACTGTCGTTCAATTTATCATAATTTATGCCAAACCCTGAAATATGACATTTTTAAATAAAAAAGTGTCAGTTTGTGACAAACTGACACTTTACATATATCATATTAATATGTAATTCTATGGTTGATCTTCTCTTCCGGTTGAACCGGTTGTTGAAGATGCGGGAGGTACAGCTGTCGGAAGTGTCGGAATGGCATTCGGATCGACGGCATTGTTGATCTGGGTGCTGATTCTTGATTGTGCTGATTCTCCACCCCGCGGAATAGCTGCTGTCGCGACAACACAAAGAATTAGTACTGCCGCGGCAAGTGTCCATGTTGATTTTTCAAGAAAATCGGCTGTCTTTCTGACTCCCATTGTCTGACCTGTCGATGTAAAATTGGCAGCCAGTCCCCCTCCTTTTGAATTTTGCACCAGAACTACAAATACCTGAAGTACGCATGCAACTATTATTAAGACCGTAACAAAAATATATATTCCCATACTCTTATTTTTTAATAAGTTCCTGCACTTCCAAAATCAGAGATGCAAAGTAACTGCTTTTTTCCGGATATTTCAAACTTAATCTTTCATAAATATTTATTGCCTTCGAATAATACCCCTGCTTTATAAATATCCTTGCCAGTGTCTCCGTTAAGAATCCTTCTTTCTCTTCCGGAAATGGTGTACTGATATCTGTCAGAGGAAGATCATTTTGCTCTCTGACGGATTCAATCCTCGGATTTGCAATTATAAACCTGTCAATCAGATCAGCCTGCAGCTGCCGTTTTGAAACAATTTCCTCTTCTTTCCCGCTTATCTGAGGACCATCCTGTTTATCTGATTCAGTAAAATTATCATTTTCAGTATCAAGTTCAAGGAGATCCGGCTTTTCAGAAACTGAAAATCCAGGATCCATATAAACAACCGTTTCTTCAATCTCCCCCGACTCTTCATTTATGACTATAAGCGAGGCATCAGTTTCCTTATCTCCCGATTCAGCTGTTATTATTATCGAATAACCTCTTAACCGGCTGTCGGATTTGTCAGAGTTTTCATCCTTTTCGATCTCACTGATAAACTCCTCACTGTTTTTTGCCAGTTCTATAACAACCTGTTCGGTATCAACCTTGTCTCTATCCTGACTGATTCCTGAAGGTTTAACTTCAACGGAATCATGGACCGGTACAGTTTCTTTCTTCAGATAATAGTATAAAACTTCACGATTGGCAATACGCAGGGCAGAACTCCTGAGCTGATTTTCAAATTTGACATCAGCGGTATTCTGCAGTCCTTTAAGGAGCAGCATATATGCACTGTGGAAATAAGGAAACACATTTACCAGAGAGCTCAGTTCACCCAGAACATTACGGTTTTCAGGTCCGGAACCTTCAATAAGGCTGATGAAATCGATCCTGTTCATTGACTCTACCAGTTCACAAAAGCTTTGTTAAAAATGTCTTCAATAAGCAGCTCAATGATTTTTCTTGATAAGGAATCCTCAACATCTCCAAGAGACAGGGCACTATCATAATCCTCATACCTCGAAAAACTCTGCTCATAACTCAGGTCCGGATCAACAGCATTTGTGAATTTAACCTTTACAGTGATTGTGAACCTGTTTGTTGCAGCCTGTGCATCGGCAGAAACAGTTAGCGGACGGGTATTGTAATCCGTTATTTCTCCTTCAAAATTTACGTCTCCAATATCATTTACAAAACTCAGATTTGTCTGTGCCTTACATTTATCGATGAGTGCATCGGTAAGATTCTGGCTCAGCCCGGTCTGAACCAGACTTGCCCTGTTCTGGAAATACTGGATACTGATTGTCTTCACAGCCGGAGAGATACTTGCTCCCGAAAAAGAATACGAGATTTTGCATCCATAAAGCAGCAGGATACATCCTGACAGAGAAAGGATCAGCAAAGTTAAGCCGTATCCCGTTTCATTATATTTACATTTCAATCCCATACTCCTTGATTTTCCTGTAAAGCGTTCGTTCGGATATTCCCAGCTCCCGGGCTGCCATTTTTCTCTTACCGTTATATTTACCCAACGCTTTCATGATCATTTCCACTTCCTTTTCGGTCAGCGAGAGCGATTCTTCAACTATTTCTTCAGTATCCTGAATATCATCCCTTGCCTGGCGTGATGCAAAATCGACCGGAGCAACTTCCGGGCCAGTGGAAACAACTCTTTCGGTTTTTGTTTCCCTGAAAAGGTTCTTTATGACAGTTGAGCTTGTATCACCGAGGGTTATTCCGTTATCATCATGTTGTATCAGATTATAAACCAGCTTTTTAAGATCATTCATATCACTTTTCATATCAAAAAGGATCTTATAGAGAATCTCCCTTTCCGACGAAAATGATTTATCTTCATCCTTTTTAATGATTGCCGGCAGTTTTACCCTGTCATAATCGGGAAGGTAAGCTCTGAGTGTAGAAGCGTTAATCTCCCTTTCCTTTTCTATAATTGATATTTGTTCAGTAAGGTTCTTAAGTTGTCTTACATTGCCGGGCCATGAATAATTAAGCAAAAGGATTCTTGCATCTGAATCAATCCTGATAGCCGGCATTCTGTATTTTTCAGCAAAATCCACTGCAAATTTCCGGAAAAGCAGAATTATATCCTCACCTCTCTCCTTAAGTGACGGGACCCGGATAGGAACGGTATTCAGTCTGTAAAAGAGATCTTCCCTGAACCTTCCACGATCAATTTCTCCGGAAACATCAGCATTGCTTGCGGCAATAACCCGTACATTCGTTTTCTGTACTCTGGAAGAGCCAACTCTTATAAATTCGCCGGTTTCAAGTACCCTCAGGAGTCGTACCTGGGTCGATAACGGTAGTTCTGCAACTTCGTCAAGAAAGATTGTACCTCCGTCAGCAACTTCAAAATATCCTTTCCTGCTGTCGGTTGCACCTGTAAAGGCACCTTTTTCATGTCCAAAAAGCTCAGAGTCAATGGTCCCTTCAGGTATGGCTCCGCAGTTTACTGCAATATACGGTCCGTGTTTTCTGGCACTGAAACTATGAATCACCTGCGGGAATACCTCCTTGCCGGTTCCGCTCTCTCCTGTTATCAGAACCGACAGATCAGTCGGGGCAACCTGAACAGCAATATCAATCGCCCGGTTAAGTCCCTCATAATTACCAATAATACCAAACCTTTGCTTAATATTTTGCAGGTCTTTCATAAATTGTCTGAAGATGGTGCGAATTTAAGATATTTTTAAAACATTGGGAAATCCATTTTTCTTAACTTGGCCGCATGGAACAGAAATCTGAATATCAATTTGCAGCCATTATTCCGGCACGTTATGCATCAACGAGGTTCCCCGGCAAACCCCTTGCCATGATCGGTAATAAATTTATGGTCCAGAGAGTATATGAACAGGCTCTCGGTTCAGTCGATCTGGTTTATATTGCAACCGACGATCCAAGGATATTTGATGCCGCCATAAAATTTGGAGGAAATGTCGTTATGACTTCTCCGGATCACCCCAGCGGAACGGACCGATGTGCTGAAGCAGTGGAAAAAATCATGCTCGAAACAGGCACGGAAATAGACGTTGTAATAAATGTACAGGGAGATGAGCCGTTTATCAGGCCTGAACAAATTGATCTTCTTAAATCCTGTTTTACCGGTAAAAATGTCATTTTAGCCACCCTCGTTCGTAAAGTAACACCCGGCGAAGATATTTTTAACCCAAACCAGCCAAAAGTTATTCTCGATACTGAAGGAAATGCAATATATTTCAGCAGAACGGCAATACCCTTCATCAGGGATTATGATACGCACGAATGGACTTCAAAACATGCTTATTACAAACATCTCGGCATGTATGCTTACAGGACGGATACACTGAAGAAAATAACAAAACTGGAAAGGAGTCCTCTTGAAAAGGCAGAATCTCTTGAACAGAACAGGTGGATTGAAAACGGTCTTAAAATAAGATGTGCAGTCACCATGTGGGAGAGCTTCGGGATAGATACACCAGACGATCTGGATAAAGCAATCAGACTTTTAGATCATTTTATTTAAAATTTTACTATCTTTAGCACAATTTTTGATGTAATTACGTAAAACGACATATATGAAGAAATCTATACTCTTTATAATGTCTGTAGTTTTCTGTTTAAGCCTTCATGCCCAGAAGGATACAATCAGTACTGCATTTTCACGGGTTAAAAGTACCCTATCATCCAAAGGCCCTGATATCAGTGTAAGCATCTATCCGGTGCCGGTAAGAGAGAATTATTTTAATATCAGGACCGACAGAGAAGTTTCTTATGTAAAAATAACAAATATAATAGGGCAGGATATTTATAAAGTCCAATATAATACCCCTCAGACACTTACAAAGATTATACTGGATAATCCCGGGCGGGGGATGTATCTTGTTACTATTTTGTTCAGCGACGGTGGCAGAGTGGTAAAAAAAATAATGATCGAAGAATCTGAATAGAAATCTGACTCCGGCTCCGTACATATTTATATTTACAATTCCCCGGCTGCAATCTTTTTAAAATATGATCTCTCAGGAGAAAGATCAATCGAAGGAATCTTACCCTCGATAACCTTTATCCTCTCAAGCATCGTCCGGGCAAATTCCTTCTTGTTCCTTTCCGATGAATTTGCCAGTCTGTGACTGAAAGCTCGTGTGACCCTGATCACTTCGTTCCTGAGTTCAACGGTTCTTTTATCGAGATAACAATCCGAAAATCTTTGCCATACATAATTTACAGCAGCCGCTGACGGATGAAGCATATCGTCATCATAAAACCGATAATCCCGCAGATCATCCATTACCAGTTCATAAGCAGGAAAATAAGCCGGCCCCGACGGATGCCCGAGAAGTTCCTCAACCGCCAGGAAAAGTGCCGATTTGCTCACCTGATTGCCATGTGCACCATCCTTCCAGTGCCGTACCGGACTGATCGTAAACACTACTTTAAGATCAGGGAACAGAGTCTTCAGTTTTGTAAGCTCTGAGTTCCACAAATTAACAATATAAGATGTGGAAAGCAATTCACCGGTAAATTCAGAGGACGGTATCTTATGACAATTCGAAACTATTCTGCCGGACATTTTCCACCGGTAAACCCTTGCAGTACCGAATGTGACAAACAGGAATTTTGCCCGTGAAATAAATTTTAATCCCTCCCCTGAAGCCTTATTGATCCTTTCAAGGACTTTTGCCGGATCTTCCGATGAAAAATCAGTGTAATGATTAAAGCTCAACCAGATACCATTATGATTATGAATGTCTTCCGACGTATATTCCCTTCCGCTGGTAATCGTATCAATAGTATTGCACACTGAAACCGGATTATACACCGTGCCTGAAGGATTTATAAGAACAGACATTCTGCCGGCCTGAAACTGCTTACCTATTTCAGTTGAAAAACATGATCCTATAAACAACACAGGATCATCATAGGTAATGTTATACTTCGATTTATCAATTTGAAAGGTTGTCCTGAGCTCCATAATATTTTATCCCTTCAGACCCGAATCCTGTTTATCCGGATTAATAGTACCGAAAACTGTCATTAATTCAGATCGATGCTCCGCGTTATAAATTTTTTCTTAAAATTAGTAAAGTTGAACCAATAATGCCTGCAACCGGGAGATTATTCTATTCTGACTTTCTGAAAAACTCCCGGAGAAAAAAATCAATCTGCCGCTAATTTATAATGACGTTATTAAACATATTCTACTGCGTTGCAGATCAGTTATATTTCTAAAATCATTATTTAGAAAAGACCATATTTTAACAGAATTTAAGATATTAAGATTTGTTTTTCTTATTTTATTTTCATATTTTTGCATGAACAATTAATATTTGAAGCTATGACAACAATTGAATTCAACAATAATCTGATCGGGATGAAATCAAATCTCCAAAGGTTTGCCATGAGCCTCACTTATGATCGCGATGCCGCACTGGATCTGGTACAGGACACTTATCTCAAAGCAATATCGAATAAGGATAAGTTTGTAGATTATTCAAATCTGAAAGCATGGGTTTTTACTATCATGAAGAACACTTTCATAAACAACTACAGGCGTAATTCAAAGGAGAATACTATAATTGACGGTACGAGGGATCTCTATTATATAAATCAGCCCCACGATAAAGGGTTTGTTTCTCCCGAGTCGAATTATTCAGAAGCCGAGATTGAAAAAGCCATCGATTCACTTGAAGATGAATTCAGGATCCCTTTCAGAATGCATATTGAAGGTTACAAGTATAAAGAGATTGCCGGTGAACTGGGA
>DNOQ01000176.1 GCA_003501665.1 Bacteroidales bacterium
TCTTTTCATCATAGAGTCTCTTGTCGCGGAACATACTTTCAAAAGATGTTGTATTTATTTCAGCGCCAAGACCGGGTGTTTCGCTCTTATGATCAAAGGTTACACCGTATATTGTATTCATATCCTGTTTAAGTGAAACATATCCGTTTATCGGTCCCCAGAGTCCTTTACCTTCAACAGGAAGTATTATGACCGGTTCTCCTTCACCGGTCGCAGCTCTGAATACCGGAAGTGATTGTTTTTCAAGCGGTTTTTTCTGTTCATTTCTGAGCACTACTGTAAAGGCATCAACACCTTCAACAGTTTCACCATTTGAATTGAGTACAAAGCTCTCTTTTATGTACTTGTCATACAATTCAAAGGTATTTTCACGGGTTGCCGGGATACGTATTGATTCCAGCATGCTTTTCTTTTTCTCGATCTCAAGGTTCCTCTGTTGTGCAGGCTGAAGGAGAGTGGCAGCAAGTGAGAGAAGGGCAGCCACAATAACTACCATGACTGTCGAGAAAATAAATATATATCTGTTACTGAAATGCTTCATTTTGCTTGTCTAATTAGTTGCAACTTGAGCTCGTTTGATTCTCCTTTTTATATTGGATTGTATAACAAAATGATCTATAAGAGGTGCAAAAAGGTTCATCAGCAGGATCGCAAGCATAACCCCCTCAGGATAGGCCGGATTAAGAACCCTGAAGAGGACTGAAAAGAGTCCTGTCAGAAATCCGTATATCCATTTCCCCTTTTCTGTCTGTGCCCCTGAAACAGGGTCCGTTGCCATAAAGACAGCCCCGAAAGCAAATCCTCCCATTACAAAATGATAATAAAAGGGCAGTTCCATATATGAATTGGCTGAAAAGAGATTCAGCAGCAGCCCCATAAAAAGACCACCGGCAAATACACTTAGCATGATCTTCCAGCTTCCAGTACCGGTAATTAAAAGTATCAGTGCACCCAAGAGGATTGCAAGAGTTGAAGTCTCCCCAACAGATCCGGGAATTGTCCCGATGAACATTTTCAGAACCGACGGAAGTTTTTCAATCTCTCCCTGCGCACAAAATGCAAGAGGTGTAGCTCCCGAATACCCGTCAACAACATTTAAACCGGCAGTGAGTCCGTCGGTCCATACTTTGTCTCCTGTCATCCAGCCGGGATAGCTGAAGAAAATAAAAGCTCTGGCAAGCAGTGCCGGATTAAATATGTTCATTCCGGTACCTCCAAATACTTCTTTACCCAGAATAACCGCAAAAGCAGTGGCAAGTGCAAGCATCCAGAGCGGAACATCTATCGGCATTATCAAGGGTATTAACAACCCTGTTACAAGAAATCCTTCATTTATTTCATGTCCACGGATCTGTGCAGCAGTAAACTCAATGCCAAGTCCGACCACATAACTCACAACAATAAGAGGAAGAATCCTCAAAAATCCATACCAGAACATGTGCAGGAGTGTTGCATCGGTACCGGTTGAACTGAAATGCTGAAGACCGGTATTGTAACAACCGAAAAGGAGAGCAGGAACAAGGGCGATAACAACAATTATCATTGTCCTTTTTAAATCAATGTTATCCCTTATATGAGATCCTTTAAAGGTTACTTTATCCGGAACAAAGAGGAATGATTCAAAACCCTCGAATACCGAACGAAGCTTTTGGAATCTGCCTCCTTCAATGAAGTGAGGCTTAAGCTTATCTACTTTTTTTCTCAGGGAACTCATTATATAAAATTCTCAATAATGTTAACTCATTTCCTTAATCATCAGATTCAGTCCTTTTCTTACAATTGACTGGATCTCTATTTTCGAGGGACAGATAAATTCACATAGTGCAACATCCTCCTCCGCGATCTCATATATACCAAGGTTTTCCATCATATCAATATCTTCCGTCATAATAGCTTTAAAAAGCTGCATCGGGTAAATATCCATGGGAACAACCCTTTCATATTGTCCGGTAACGACAAAAGCTCTTTCACCTCCGTGAAAGTTTGTGTCAACTTTAAAAAGTTTTGACGGAAGGAGGTTTGAAAGGAATGCACGGTGAAAGCTGAATTTCCCTGCACCCGGCGCTGCCCATCCAAACAGCTCAAAATGATCACCTTCAGGAATTACCGTTATTTGAGAATCATAATAGCCAAGATATCCTCCGGCGGATATTTTTGTGCCTGTGAGTACATTTCCGCTTATATACCTCATATTGCCCGGGCTGACATTGTCTCTCACAATGTTCGTTACAGAACTTCCTGACAACATATTATAATACTGAGGATTTATAACTTCCGAGCCTGTCAGCGCGATAATCCTTTCAGGATGATATTTACCTTCAGCAAAGAGCCTTCCAATAGCAATCACATCCTGAAGATTGATAAACCAGACCACCTCTCCCTTATTAACCGGATCGAGATGATGTATATGCACACCTACATTGCCTGCAGGATGAGGACCTGAAAAATATGATATTTCAGCCCCGGGACATTCAGTTAGAAATGCAGGTGCTTTTTCCGCACCATTCAGTACCAGATTAACCTTACAGCCGGTCAGTTTTATAATTGCAGCAATACCGGTATTGAACAACGATACCGGAATGTTTTCCGCAATGAAATTATAGTCCGGTGCAAGCGGGGCAGTATCAAAGCCTGAAATAAAAACAGATTTCGGTTTATTTCCGGGATTTGCAATAACATGGTAGGGTCTCTGCCTTATTGCCGGCCATAAACCCGAACCAAGTAAAAGTTCTTTGATCCTGTCTCCCGTAAGTGATACGGGATCAGCTTTCCCGAAATCAATAAAATCATCTGCTTCCTTTTCGACAACCACTTCAAGTATTTTCCGGCGATCGCCTCTCTCGACAGATATTACTGTCCCGCCGACGGGTGATGTGAAGAGGATTTCAGGACGAAGTTTATCATGAAACAGAGCAGATCCTGCTTTTACTTTATCACCGGGTCTGGCATCCAGTTTGGGAGTCAGCCCGGGAAAATCAACCGGCTTAACTGCGTACAAATCAGGAGCCACTGCGCCGGCTATAACCTTTTCCGCTGCTCCTGCAAGAGGGATATCCAGTCCCTTTCTTAACCTTACAGTTTTAGACATTTGTTTTGTAACCTTTTAAAGAATTCTTCAGAAACCGGGGTCTGTTAATAAGATAACAGAGGCTACAAATGTATAAATAGCTCCCTGAATTATTCCAAAAATGCTGAATATGATTATAACTTTTTTGCACTATTTTTGCATATATTTTAAAGGTAGTCTGTTAAAATGCCAAATAAATTGATATTTATCATAGTTTTTACCCTTTCATTCACCTCACTGAAGGGTTTAAACTTTGATACTTCCTGTTATACTGACACTGTCTTTGATAAAAGGATACGAACCTTACAGCTATACAGGGAGGAATGGAATCTATCCTATCCCATCATCAGGCTTAACAGTACTGATAAACTTGCACTTCATTTTGATCTTATCGATAACCATCCTGAAACATATTATTATACTTTCATCCATTGTAATAAAGACTGGGAGAAATCGGATATTTTCATTAATGATTATCTTGAAGGATTCACTTTTGACGAAATAACAGATTACAAATCATCATTCAACACCACAGTTGCCTATTTTCACTATAAGCTGATTTTCCCGGGAGACAGATTAAAACCACTTCTTTCAGGTAATTATATTATCTACGTCTATAACTATGACAATCCGGAAAAACCTGTCATAACCAGGCGTTTCATGATCACAGAAGATGCCGCAAAGGTCGAAATGAGAGTCCGGAGGCCACAGATGAACCCTGGAAGTAATGAAAACCAACAGATAGCTTTTACTGTAAATACCGCTGGTCTCGATATAACTGATCCTTACAGGAATATTTATTCCTTCATTCTTCAGAACGGCAGATGGAATAATGCGAAGAAGAATCTTAAACCGGACATTTACGGAAATAATGAATTAAGGTATAATACTCTTTCAGATAAAAATATTTTCAGGGGTGGAAATGAGTACCGCTATTTTGATATAAAAAGCATAAGGCGCTCCACTGAAAATATCGACAGAATTGACTTTCGTTCGCCGAATTATCATGCACTTCTGAGGCCATCGGACAACCGTGAATTCAAACCTTATTTTTACTGGCAGGATTTTAACGGAAAATACTACATCGCTGTACAGGAAGGACGTGACCCTGATACCGATGCGGATTATATTTATGTCTATTTCACATTACCATCGCAATATGAAGTTGATGAAGGAAGGATGTATGTATCCGGAGCACTTGCAGACTGGTCGTTCGGACAGGAAAATATTATGTTATATAATCCTTCGGGGAAACAATATGAATGTACGATGTTTTTAAAGCAGGGCTGGTATAATTATGAATATGTAAACATCAGGAAAGGAGATCGGGGAGGAGAAGCGTCCAGGTTCGAAGGAAGCCATTATCAGACCGAGAATGATTACCATGTACTGGTGTATTACAGGAATCCGCGTGAAAGGTATGACCGTCTTTTAACCACTGGCACCACAAACACACTTAACCGGATGGTCTTCTGATATCCCCGTGTGTATCAATCCCATACTGCATCATAACTGTATGTTCCAATGTCTTAAGAATTTCTGCCATATATTCTTTTACCGCCCTTAATGATCCGGGCAGGGTATAAACAAGCGAATTGCCGGCAATACCTGCCACACCCCTGCTGAGAAGCGCGGCAGGATGAGATGAACCATATTTAACTCTGATAAATTCCATGATGCCCGGTATTTCTTTGTTCAGAAAAGGTCTGATTGTTTCAGTTGTTATATCCTTTGGTCCTATCCCCGTGCCGCCTGTGGTGATTATTAAATTATACTTATTCCTTGCCTTCATGATAAGAATCTTCATTTCAGCCTGATCATCAGGCACAATTTTCCTTTCAATATTGAATTGCCAGTTATTGTTAATGAAAAATTCAGATAACCTTTCATGTATTTCGGGTCCGCTGAGATCCTCATAGTCTCCCCTGCTTGCCCTGTCGCTGATGGTAATTATCAGAACATTATATATTTCCGGAAGATTCACCGAAGGGTAGTTTTATCAAATATAATTAAATGTCACCGCTGTACCTTTCTCAATTTTTTTTACACCGGCCGGCACGAAAAAAATTCCATCGGCCTCAGAAAGAGATGTAATATGTGCCGATCCATGATAATCAACAGGACTGATACAGTTATCGTCTGTTATTTTTGCCGGTATTAAAGCCATCCTTTGGGAAGATCTCCTGGAAAAATCTTCTTTCATCGGTAAAAGTAAGTGCAGCGGTNNACTATTGCATTTTCATGAATTCCGAATGTAGTCGGTTTCCCCGGCTTAACTGCCACTCTGTCAAAAAGCAGCCTGACTCCGGCACGTTTCAGTACTTTCGGTATAAAATCAAAATCACCCATTGATACACCACCTGTAATGATAACCATATCATTTTCCGAAATTGCCTTACTGATAATTTTATAAGTTTCACTTTCATTATCCCTGGCAATACCGTAATATTTTTCTGCCCCCCCGGCTCTTTTTATCTGTGCCATTATCTGCCAGGAATTTGAATTTCTTATCTGTGATTCACCTGGCATGAACTGAGGTTCCACAAGTTCATCTCCTGAACTTATCACACCAACGGAAGGCATCTTGCTCACTTCCACCGAAACTTTGCCGGCAGAAGCAAGAATCGCGATATCCTGGGGCTTAATCTGTCTGCCACCGGTAAGAACTGTTTCTCCTCTCCTGAAATCCTCTCCCCTGTATGCTACATTATCCCTGATATAAGATCCCATGAACTTCAACCTCCCTGATGGAAGTATTCCGGTCTCCTCCACAATAATTACACAATCAGCGCCTTCGGGTATGGGAGCGCCTGTCATGATCCTGGCGCACTGGTCTTTATCCAGTTTTTTCCCCGGCTTTTGTCCGGCAGCTATTGTTTCGACAATTTCAAGTTCATTAAATATATCTTCTCTTCGGCAGGCAAAACCATCCATCGAAGCCTTATCGAAAGGAGGCATGTCAATATCACTACATACATTCTCTGCGAGGATCCGGTTCAGGGATTCAGTTAAGGGAAGTATTTCTGTTNNACTGCCAACTATCTTTTATTGAAAATTCCTGACGACCTCGATCACCTCCGGGAGATCCATACCTATCTTTTTCAGGAATTCAATTTTAGGAACACCGTTATTGTTCCATCCTCTTCGCTCATAAACGGCATCAACCAGCCGTTCATACTGGTCTTCCCTGTATTTCCGCAGTAATTTCATCTTTTCTCCGGTTGACAATTTTTCAGTATCAATCCCGAGATTCTGGTTCAGTTGCTTATCATATCTTTCAGCCCGCGATTCATACTCTTCTTTTGTTACCGGGCCGGCAGCCCTGTAAGGTTGTCTGTCGTATAAACGGGTACCATAGCCTCTCCGAAGGTTAAAAACTCTCTGAAAATTGTATACCCTTTCTGAATCTTCCACAAGCCGGTGTTTGTCAAATTCCCTGCCGGTGACAGCCTTGTAGATAGTTACATAATTATCAACATGTTCAGGCACCTTTTCCGGTTCATCGGAGAGGGCATTACTTTCCGGTTCCACATCATTCCACGGAAGTTTGCACAGACCCACAAGTCCGAACCAGGTTCTGAACATGGGAAAATAGTGAAGGGCATCCGCCTTCTTTGCAAAAGTTGGCAGCTGGTTATTAACCATATCCATAAAGATAAGCCATGCTTCGTCGTGCTGGGGCCCTTTGTTTGTCATTGCATAACCTCCCTGCTGAGCAAGGGATTCTTTTGACATATACTGAGAATATTCAAGGCCTTTGTTCTCCATGGCAATATCATTCAGAAATGAAGCTTCTCCCCAGCCTTTTTCTATGAACATCTCTTTCATTCTTCTCACTCCCATTCCGGCAATAAGGCCGAATCCCTCACCCCTTGCAAGCTGATGCATTAACTCAAGGGCATCATCAGCGTTGCCGAACCTCAGATCAAGCCCTCCGGTCCTTTCCAAATTGAGAATCCCGTTCTCATAGCATTCCATGATAAAAGCAGTGACGGCGCTCCAGGTAATTGTACAGATCCCGTAGGTGTCGCAGTAGAAATTTGCTTCAATAATGTATCCCGGATCGAATATAGCTGAATTAGATCCTAATCCGGCCGCATTCTCATATTCCGGACCATCGACTATGACTTTCTGCCCTCTGCAGGGCCCTGTACGGATCTCAAAATCATCAACTGCCTTGGAGCATGACATATTGCAGCCAATCCAGCATCCGTCGGGGATATTCTGTGTAAAATTATTCTTCCAGACGGATGAATCGATCTTATAAGCATCGGGATGGCTCCCGTATTTGAAATTCATTACAGGAAGCAGATCGTGGTCATTCATGATTTCCATAAGATGCGCGGTTCCCACCTGCTTCATCTGACACTGTTTATCATCGAGTTCACGCATTTCCCTGTTAAATCTGCGGCCTCTTTCCTTTATTGCTTCCAGATCAACAACATTATTGAGATTACCCTTTACGCCCGGTATTTTACATACAAGAGCTTTGATCCTTTTATTTCTGAATACTGTACCAATACCTCCTCTTCCTGCCTGTTTCTGACGGACTTTCTTCCTTTTCGGATCATAAAAGCTGAAATTCAGCATTCCAAACAGAGAATGTTCAGCAGCAACCCCCGTTGAAACAATCCCGATATTTTTCTTTCCGTTTTCATCATCGGCAAATGCTTCTGTCAGTTTCTCGGCAAGACAATGACTGTATTCCGTTTCGCCGGAAGTTTCATATAATTCCACCCTGTGATTTACCCCGTCTATTAAAATAATAACATCCTTGTCGGCCTTGCCCTGCAGTTCAAGAGCATCAAATCCCGAAAATTTAAGGAAAGGACCAAAAAAGCCACCCACATTGCTGTCAATAACAGAGTTTGTCGTTGGTGAAATACTTACCACAAGTGATTTGCCTGTTCCTGAATATTGTGTTATTCCACCAATGGGACCTGAAGAAATTATAATCTCATTCTCAGGGTCATCCCATCTCGTTTGTGGTTTTGTTGCATCCCACAATAACCTCAGTCCGTACCCTTTGCCTCCGATAAACTTCTCCTTCACCGGAAGAGGAACATCCTTATCCTTTATTTCTTCATTACCTACATTGATATAAAGGATCTTATCCGTGTAACCCCTGTTCAGCGGAGTCCACCTGTAATCCCATCTCTTAATAAGCCTGTAATTTATATTTCCCCGATTT
This sequence comes from Bacteroidales bacterium, assembly GCA_003501665.1. Lineage (GTDB taxonomy): Bacteria > Bacteroidota > Bacteroidia > Bacteroidales > VadinHA17 > LD21. Next base: position 8,259 of record DNOQ01000176.1, read on the forward strand.
GTATCCATAACAAAATATTTTTTAACCGCCCATTCAGATACCAAATTTAAAGATATTCACCCACTTTTGAGCATGATATTAATCAGTTTATTACATGTGCCATTTTGGAATTGGAACAAAAGGTGCTTATCTTTGATTGTTCATAACAGTTACAGCAATATGCACTTCAGGCTGCGATGAAACAGGGACCTGGGAAAAAGCAGGTCCGGGGAAGTGATTCCTTCCCGGAATTAGTACAAACAACAGGAATGAAGATCTTCGAAATCAGGGCTCATCTTTTAAGATTCAGGGTAGGGATAGCTGGTGCAGGAGGACTGGGTTCAAATTGTGCAGTTGCGCTTGCAAGAAGTGGAATAGGCACAATAGTGATCTCCGACTTCGATATTGTTGAACCTTCAAACCTGGCCCGCCAGTATTTCTTTATAAACCAACTGGGAATGTTCAAAACCAGTGCTATAAAGGAAACAATTGCACGTATAAATCCCGACGCAATAGTAATTGCCCATACTGAAATGCTCAGTCGGGATAATATACCGGCAATATTTGCCGGATGCGATGTTATTGTTGAAGCATTTGATACTGACAGCATGAAAGAGATGCTGGTCGAAACGATTCAGACAAAAATACCGGGTATACCGGTAATAATAGGTTCGGGTCTGGCCGGATGGGGAAGAAATGATTTGATCAGATGCAGAAAAATTGATGAATCACTGTATGTATGCGGCGACGAAATGACCGCTACCGGTCCGGATAATCCACCAATGGCCCCGCGGGTTGGAGTTGTCGCAAATATGCAGGCAAACCTGGTGATTGAGATCCTGATGAACAAGCTAAACTGACATATATTAAATGAAGTTAATACTCAACAACAGGGAAGAAGAATTCAGTCAGGCTAAATGTACTGTCAGTCAGCTTCTTGAAATAAAGAAACTTTCATTCCGCATGAGGATAATCAAGATTAACGGCGTGCTTATACCAAAAGATGAATATGAAACAACCTGTATTAAGGAAGGAGATAACGTTCAGGTGATTTACCTTATGAGCGGGGGTTGAAAAAAAAGTTTTAGCTTTGTACCAGGATGGTAAAATTCAGGTTTACAGATAAAATTCCGGCTCTCTTCAGGAACAAATATATTCTTACGATCCTGCTGTTCCTGATATGGATTGTACTTTTGGATTCAAATAACCTTGTTGCCAGGTTCAGGGAAATGCGTGAACTCAATAAACTGAAGAACGACAGGGAGTATTATATCATAAAAATCAGGGAAGAGATCAGGAAACTTCAGGAATTAAAGACTGATAACAGGAATCTTGAAAAATTTGCCAGGGAACAGTACCGGATGAAAAAACCTGATGAAGATCTTTATATAGTACTAACTCCGAAGGAAGACAGGAGAATTTCAAGACGAAAAAACTAAGCATTTTTATCAAGCAATCTGAAGTAATTCAGCAGTTCAACAGGAGACTCTGATGATACTTTATGACCAGCAGCCCTGAGCAGCCTCGATGCTGAAAGCCCCACAGGCTCACGCGGATATATATTTTCATGGACTGAATTCAGATATTTAACTGTCCTGAACATATTAAACCAGGCAAAAAATCTCTTTATGAATGATCCATAAGAGGAAGTGTTGGAATTGATTTCTTCAATTTTAGTTATCCATTCATCTTCACTGATACAGGTTCTGAGTCCTGCAGGAAGATCACTGTAATAATGTTCCGACACTGTTTTGCTGCACCGGAAAAGATTACCTGCCGTACCGAAAAACATTTTAAGATCCGTGAATGCGTTAAAATTATAGGTAAGGTGCTGCTTAGCCTCTTTTTTGAGCATCCTGGAAATTGTTGCCCCGGTTCCGAAAGGCACTCTGAGTGATTCCCTTGGTGAAGGATAGACAGTAGTTGTATTGAGAGCGAAATAGCCACCTGTCTGAACCAGTTTCTGGACAAAATAAAAATCTTCTCCTGCCTGTCTTCGGTTCATTCCTCCAATCCTCACATACTCGTATGCCTTAACGGCTATTGCCGAACCGACAGTATAAAAAGCGTACGGGAAGTCTGAATATTTAAGAGCCCATATAAAGTAACGAAGATGCAGTTCATAAAGAATAATATGTTCATATATCTCCTCATTCAGATCTCTTCCTGTAAGAGGATGTTCAAAATATATTGAGCAGGCTGAGTATTTATTTTTATCAAGCAGGCATTCCGCAATTGCTGCAAAATAATTCTTTTCAACAGTACAGTCTGCATCCAGGCATACAATTACACCTTCAGGTTTACCGATAGTATTCAACCGTCTGACAGCCTCATCCATTCCTGTTTTACGGGCAAGTCCGACACCCCATCCCTTAACAGGCGCAGTCCCGGCATCAAAGACAAAAAGCCGGAAGAAGCAACCCGGATTATTTTTCTTCCAGCTTTCTATATTGTCAATGCATCTCCGGTTGTTCTCTATTGCGTCCCGGTCAGCATTCTCTTTTGAATTGACTATTACTATCACTTCCGATCCGCAGAAAGGCTGTGTACATAATGCCAGCGAATCGAGAAGGATTGTAATATCCGGCTCGTCATATGCCGGTATCACAACAATTATACCTGTATTCCTGTCAGGTAAATCATCAAATAATTCAGGGAACAGAGTTTTTTCCTCAAGCCACTTTGTGGCGAAACCCATTGCAATTATTTTTTTGCCTTTCCGGCTTTGTATTTTGCATTGATTGCGCTGGTAACTCTTTTTGTAATATCGAGCCCGGCATCGCCGTAAAGAACCACGCTGCCAAAGGATTTGCCCAGTATAAACTGGTAATTATATTCCGATTTGTTCTCTTCAAGAAATGTGGTAATGTAATCAATTATCTGTCTGTTCATTACCTGCTCTTCTTCAATCAGATCCGATTGAAGATTATCTCTCAGCGAGATGAGATCCTGTTGCTGCCTGAGAAGTCCCTGCTCCATTTCAGCGGCAGTAGCTCTTGTAACCAGCCCTTTTGTTACCTTTTCCTGAAAATCCTTTGCATCTCTTTCATATCTGGTGCCCTTTGCATTAAGTTCGGTTTCAGCTTTCTTCTGTTTTGCCATAAGCTCTTCCCTCCTGTCAAAGAACATGTCAAAATTCATAATAACCGAGTCGATATTCACGAATGCAATTCCTTCAGAAGTAACCGGGGCTAAAGGTATTTCCTTATCTCCGTCTTTTTTCTTATTACCGGTAAAATGAAGTATGTAAAGAAGAGCCGTTGCGAGAAATAATACGGTAAAAAGAGCTATGGAAAGTTTCTTCATCACAGATTAGGTATTGGTTAAACATTAGTCCGCAAATATAAAAACAAATAAACAAAAGGGACTAATTAAGGCAGGTAAATTATACTAATCTAGAATTCCGGGCATGGAATTGCCCTGATCCGTTGTTTCTGTGAATTGAGTTTGAAAGTAGTGAATTCATAAATAACCGATACCTCATGAGCTCCGGCAGTGGCGCTTATCAGGTTTGATATAGTGAAATCGTAGCTGTACCCGAAATGAAACTGGCTGGTCTTTATTCCCACAAGTCCGATTATGGCATCACCGGCCTGAGTAGTTACAAAGGGGATGCCTCTGTACCACATCCCGAATATCAACGGATCGCGGTAATAATAGAGTCCTATATCGGTCTGGTAGAATTTTGCCTGCTTCTGGAAATTCATGGCAACAGAAAGTACCTCCTGAAGCTTGACCTTCAGTCTTGTTTTTCTTATAATCTGAGTTCCGCCAAATAAATTGAATTTAACAGGGACATTTGCTTCATCGCCATAGAAAGAAGTCTTTGGAACAAGCAGGTGATCAAGAGTAAATCCTGCCCAGATCCTGTCATTATAAACCATTGCCGAAGTTGCAAAATCGACATCAGCCACATTATCAAATGGCGGTGGATATATGGATGGTGTCGTACCACTTCCGGTAAGCTGGCTGTTAAAAACAAGCTTGTAGATATCAAGGCCCAGGTAATAGAACTTGAATTGCACACCCGGCCTGATATGCCAGTCCTTGTTAATATTAAAATCGTAGGAATAGAGCAGCCCGATATTTGTGGTGCTGAGCTCACCGGATCCCGCAACATCATAGGTGGCAAGAACACCTATCCCCGAATTGAAATTATGTAAAGCTTTATCAAATGAAATGCTGTAAGTGTGAAAAACACCAGGTACGGCAGGCCATTGATTCCTGTAGTTCATCCCCAGCCGGTATTCCTCTGTAGCGCCTGCAAAGGAGGGTGCAAGATAAAGAGGATTCGCGTAAAACTGCGAAAAAGTGGGATCCTGACTCTGACTATCTACAAAAAAGATAAATGAAAGCAGAACAATATAAACGATCCTTGTATGCAAACTTATAAACTTAACTTTCCAACTGCGAAACTAATTAAATCAACTAATCTCTGATTTTTCCGTTTTACGGATTTTATCACCAAAAGTTAAAGTTATTAACAAATAATTTTTCGGTAATTTATTGATAGAAAGTTAAACATCTGTATATCAGAACTGGTAATAATGAGATAACAGGTCACAACAGGAAATAAATTTCAATTCTTAAGCAGTATGAGATCCCCCATTTTTGTAAAGGGCTCTCCGTTTAAGTATTTACCCCTCA
>DNOQ01000377.1 GCA_003501665.1 Bacteroidales bacterium
CCGGCCGGTCATTACTGGATATTCTAAGATCCGGAGGCCTGAATATTTATGCCCCATGCGGAGGAAAGGGGAAATGCGGAAAATGTATGGTAACCATTACCGGTGAAGGCAATTTAATGTCCTGCTCATATTACCCCGAAAAAGATATCGAGGTGGTATTGCCGGGTAAGGATATCGGAAATATACTGGTCAGCCAGACTGAATTCCTCGAAAATGTTCCGTTTAAACCCCGAGATCTGTATCTGACTGATTCACCATACGGAATCGCTGTGGATATCGGAACCACAACCGTAGTGATCTATTTTCTGAACCTTCTCGAAGGGCGAATTGAGAAAATTGCTTCCTTTCTGAATCCTCAGAATATCTATGGAGCCGATGTAATATCAAGGATCACTTATTGCCAGGAACATGAAAGCGGACTGAAAGAGCTTCAGAATGTCATCATTAATGCAATTAATATTGATCTGGACCGGTTCTGTTTATTAAAAGACATAAGACCGGGTAATATCGAAAATGTAGTGATTGCCGGCAATACAACCATGCTTCATCTCCTGCTCGGTGAAGACCCTCTGTCAATCGCCCTGGCACCCTTTAAACCCCGATTTACCGCAAAACAGATCAGGCATGGTAACAGAACAGGATTAAATGTAAATCCCAGGGCTGATGTTATCACATTACCTTGTATTTCAGCATACGTGGGTGCGGATATTGTGGCCGGACTGGCTGTTATTAAGCCTCTTTATGAAAATTATCTTTTTCTTGATATAGGTACGAACGGAGAAATGGCTCTGGTTAAGGGAGATAAGATCTTTGCCTGTGCAACCGCTGCAGGGCCAGCGTTTGAGGGGGCGAGTCTCTCGTGCGGCACAGGAGCCGTTGCCGGTGCAGTTTCATCATTCACTGCTGTGGGTAAATATACGGTAATCGGTAATACAGAACCCTCAGGCATCTGTGGATCCGGTATAGTCGATATTGTGGCTTTTCTTATAAATGCTGGTCTGGTTGAAAAAACAGGGGTTTTAAAGAGCCCGTTTGTGGTTCATCATAAGAAAAATATAAAGGTAACACAGGAAGATATTCGTGAGATACAGCTGGCAAAATCAGCGATATATTCGGGTATTAGGGTACTGTTGAAGAGTTCCGGAACGGAATTTGCCGATATTGATGCGCTCTACCTGGCAGGCGGATTTGGAAATTATATCAATATAAATTCGGCGATAAAAATAGGATTATTGCCGCATGAACTGGAAGGAAGAATTTATCCTGTCGGCAACAGTGCCGGAATAGGGGCACTTCAATACCTGAAATCGGATGAATTTTGGGAAAAGATAACCAGGGTAATGGCAAATTCAGAATATATAGAACTCTCGGATTCGGATGATTTCACAACAGAGTTCGTTATGAATATGGATTTTGGTTAAAGGCGGAAGACTGAAGACTGCATGACCGCATGACCGCATGAGCACATGACTAACAATCAATTTTATAATGTCCCTGAAGTATTCTTCTGAACCACTTACCCGGTAAAATATGCTTAAGAAAGACCGCCAGTTTCTGGTCAAATGATGCAATGATGTAACGTTGCCGGGGATTATTTTTTTCAACTATTTTCACAAGCTTCTGAGCAAGGGACAACGGATCCCGTCCGTTGGCTTCATCTTTTTCAATGACCTCGAGAGATCTTTCAAACAGATCCTTATACGGATCATTTTCTCCGGACGGGGAAAGGAATTTCCTGCGGTTGGCGGAGTTATTCGTATGAAAATCTCCAGGATTAATCACCACAATTTTAATGTTGAATTTTGCCACCTCCATTCTCAGAGCTTCACTGAATCCTTCTATGGCAAATTTGGCTGCCGAGTAGAATCCCTGAAATGGCAATCCCATCAATCCGCCTATTGAACTCAGATTAATTATCATTCCTCCACCCTGCTCTCTCATATAAGGCAATACCTTCTTTGTCAACATAACTGTTCCGATGAAATTCGTATCCATCTGCAGTTTTATATATTCCGGAGGAGATATCTCAACAGGTCCGCCTGTATGCATACCGGCATTGTTAATCAGAACGTCAATTCTTCCTTCCTTTTCAAGAACTGTTTCAACCGCTTCTTTTACTGAAAGTTCATCTGTAAGATCCATCTTAATAACCTTAACAGAGCCGGGGACTTCACATTCTTTTCGTACGGTTCCGTAAACAATATGCCCTCTTTCAGCCAGGAGCCTGGCTGTCTCTTTCCCGAAACCCGACGATATCCCCGTAATTAAAATTACTTTTTTTAACATAAGTTTGCCCCTGGTTTTCTTCTTAAAAATGTTCGCTAATACTTGTTTAAGAATAACTGGCTATAGATTCTGGGATTAAGGGGATGTACAGAAATTATTTTTAACCGCAAAGAACGCAAAGATATTACGCAAAGGTCGCAAAGGCATAAGTTACTATGGGTTACCTTTGCGCACTTTGCGCCTTTCTTACCCTCCGACTTCATCGGACGAAGTCCACTCTGTCGGACGCAGTCCGAAGCTATAGCGAAGGAGGGCTTAGCGTACTTTGCGGTTAATTTCTTCATTCTCTCAAAAACTCCCCTTGGGAGTATATCAGCGGTTAATACAAGTAATATCAAAAAACTATCTAATTTAAAATTCCCAGTTTTTTAGCTGCTTTGGTTATTTTTTCTACAGAAAGATCCACCTGTTCTTTTGTATGGGTTGCCATAAGTGAATACCTGATCAGGCAATCTTCCTTCGGGACCGCGGGAGAAACAACCGGATTTACGAAGATGCCGTCTGCCAGAAGAGCCTGTGTCAGAAGCAATGATTTGATATTATCCCGGATGAATAGCGGAATGATGGGTGTTTCGGACTTTCCGGTATCAAATCCCATCTCTTTAAATCCTTTAAGTGCATGATGAGTTATTTCCCAGAGATGGCTGATCCTTTCCGGTTCGCTAACCATTATGTCGATTGCTGCAAGTACCGATGCTGCCGATGCAGGCGTCATGCTTGCACTGAAGATGAGTGAACGGGAATTATGCTTGATAAAATTGATAGTGTCTTTGTCTGATGCAATAAAACCACCTAAAGAAGCAAGTGATTTTGAGAAAGTTCCCATTATCAGGTCGACTCTATCTGTGAGGCCGAAATGTGATGAGGTCCCCGAACCGTTCTTTCCCAGCACTCCGATTGAGTGGGCATCATCAACCATAATTGTTGCATCATATTTGTCAGCCAATGCAACAAGTTCCGGAAGTTTTACGATATCACCTTCCATCGAGAATATCCCGTCAACAACGATCAGCTTCATGCTTTCGGCTGTACAGCGCTTCAGTTTGCTCTCGAGGACATTCATGTCGTTATGGGCGAACTTGAGCACCCTTGAAAACGAAAGGCGGCTTCCCTCGATTATGGATGCATGGTCGAGCTCATCGAGGAATACATGATCCCTCCTTCCTGTCAGGACAGATACAACCCCCAGATTCACCTGGAACCCGGTGCTGTAACAGAGAGCTCCATCTTTTCCGACCAGATCGGCAAGCCTCTCCTCAAGCTGAATATGAATATCGAGTGTGCCATTTAGAAATCTTGATCCGGCACAACCTGTACCATATTTATCAATGGCTTTTTTCGCAGCTTCCTTTATCTTCGGATGGTTTGTAAGTCCAAGGTAACTGTTGGATCCGAACATCATGACTTTTTTGCCCTTTATGGTGACAATTGTATCCTGATCGGATTCAATTTCCCTGAAATAGGGATATATGCCTGCCTCCATCGCTTTCTGCGGAGCGTCATATTTTGAAAGAACAGATTGTAATTTTCTCACAGGCGGGAAATTAAAATGGGTTTCTCCAAATATATGTAAAAAAGTGAACAATTATCAAAGAACCG
>DNOQ01000115.1 GCA_003501665.1 Bacteroidales bacterium
AACCATATTAAACCCCTTCAGGGTTTTACCTTTTAGAGAGGCTCTTTACCCCCAGATTAACTGGGGGTTAATCATATATAGCCGCATTCGCGGCTAATTAAAGCCATTGTCTTATAAACTGCACACTTTCCCGGAATTAACGAAATGATGATCTCACTTAATGTATGTTCTTATATATGCAGTATCCGATAAAAATACCGGTTAAAACACATTCATGAAAATCCCCTTCAAACGAACTGCCGGGCAAGCGCTTGTAAAAAATTTTCTACCCTCTCCAGATGTCCCAATGACGAAAACAGAAAATATTATCAACTTCGTAAAGTAGAATTTAATACGTTCTATAATACGTTGATTAGATTTGACAGATCTTTTAACATTCCAAATTCAGAATATAAAAATAAGACTTCCCGACGGGACAAAGAAATTAACCATGAAAACAATAAAATTACTTATCATTCTGTATTACATTTCATTTTCCGTTAAAACAAGGGTGGATCTGAATGATAACATTGTAATCGATCTTATAATCAGATAATAATATAACCTCTCTTTCGCTGTCCCCATGAAAAGATTTGAGAAAATGGTAAGCTATATTGAAGAATCTTTTTTAATTACAGGAACCTGGGATACAGTTCTCAAAAGAATAAGATTTTTATAAGCCTTTACATTTACATTATATTTATAATCCTCATGAAAATCATCAACATCACCCCCGAAAATGAATATCTCTATTTCTGTTGTCTCGAAGAATGGTCGGAAGATATGAAAGACATCAATGTTTAAACGCAGGTCCTCTTAATACTGTACCCGAACCAATCTGTGTTGGTTCACCCTCAACTAAAGAAATTGATCCGTTGACAATTACATATTCGATCCCTTCCGGAGATTCACGTGGTTGTTCATAAGTTGATTTATCAATTATCCTGTCCCGGTCAAAAATTGTTATATCCGCTGCATATCCTTCTTTAATAAGTCCCCTGTCATTAAGTCCCATCCGCTTTGCCGGCATTGAGGTCATTTTCCTGATCGCCTCCCTGAGTGTAAGTATTTGTTTTTCACGAACATATTGCCCAAGCACTCTCGGGTAAGTTCCCAGGCTGCGTGGATGCGGAACTCGCTCCCCTCCATCAGAGGCTATCATTGTGAATGGATGTTTCATTATCCGCTCAACATCCTCATCTGTCATAACATGATAAATACAGGATGCTCCGCCATTCAAATGAATCTGAAGTACGAGCCTGGCACAACTGAGTGGATCTGTTTTACTGCCCTCACGTATTGCATAATCATACAGGGTTTTCCCCTCAAGGGTGGTGTCCCAGCTCACAGTTCCAAACTGAATCCTTCTTGCGTCACCCCCACCTCTGTCGTTGAGAATATTGAATTCAATCCCTTTTAAAATACTATCACGAATTACCGGATCAGCAAGTCTTCTCTTGAAATCATCACTGTTCCCTTCTATGGCCCATGAAGGGAAGAGTATACCAATACCTGTACAACTTGCAGAATATGGATATTGATCCATCATTATATCGAGACCCCGGCTCCTGGCTGAATCAACGAGCCCGGTTGTAATAGTGCTTTTACCCCACATAGGCTTTCCAATTACTTTGTGATGTGTAAGAACAACCGGAATGTCAGCATCCCTTGCTATAATTATTGCTTCCCGTACGCTTTCTATGAGTCCCAGACCTTCTTCACGCAAATGAGAGGTATAAAATCCTCCCATTCCTGCAGCTACTTTTGACAGCTCAACTATTTCAGATGTTTCAGAAAAGGCCCCCGGCAGGTATTTCAATCCGGTTGAAATACCAAACGCACCCTCCCTCATTGACTGTTCTACCATTCCTTTCATAAGGTTAAGTTCCTCTTCGGCAGGCTTGCGATCGCTGTTACCCATAACCTTTCTTCGTATGTTATTATGACCGGTAAGATATGCCACATTAATACCAAGGTCAAAATAAGATTCAAGTGAATCCAGATATTTTCCGAAAGGCCATGGAGCAGATCCATCGGGGCCTCCGAGTACAGTGGTTACTCCCTGCCGCAAATGACTTTCTAATTCAGGAAATTCCATGATCGGCTCAATATGTACATGAATATCAATGAATCCCGGAGAGACTATGAGCCCCCTTGCTTCAATTGTTTGTACAGACCTGGCATTCCTTAAACGTCCTATGTCAATTATCTTACCATCTTTGATACCAATATCCGAAATGAATTCTTCCGAACCACTGCCGTCAATAATTGTACCTCCTTTGATCAGGATATCATAAGTACTCTTATTGCTGCATGACGAGAATAAGAGACTTAATATTAAAGTAATAACAGAAATGAGATTTGATTTCAAGTGAAAATAAAATTACTAAATTGCTGAATATTAAATGTTTCACATGGAACCTTCATGATTGTTAATAATTTGCATGAGCCTTTGCACTTTAAAACATGAAGGTTCCACAAGAATCATGTATCAGGTTATGATTATTAAAACCAGACTTTTATGCCCAGCAGCCATCATGGTATCCCGCTTTCATCCAGGGCAGGTTTTCATGACGGAAATAAGGAGATAAAAGCTCTGCATATTTAATCTTCTCAGCGGCATCCATTGGCTTGAAATTCCGGAGAATATTCAGGTTAGAATCAACTACATTTTTGCTGTCCATCCCAACTGCAACACCGTCGGGTCCCTCAAGCGAAAGTGCGAATCTTATTAGTTCCGGAACGCTGACACCCTCTATTGTTTCTTTCGGGCGTACTGCCTTCATCAACATAACACCTATTCCTCTTTCTTTAGCAGCCGGTATCAGAAGTTCCTGCCTGGTGTCAGTGGGCCCTGCATAATGATTCATGGCAAAAAGCATACTGTCAAATCTTCCGGTATCGATCATCATTTTCAGAGCCTGAGCATTACCGTGACCTGAGAAACCTATGAACTTTGTAACGCCTTCTTCCTTCATTTTTGAAAAAAGATCCAGAATCCCTCCCGTTTTGCAGATCTCATTCACATCTTCGCGAGATGCAATCGAATGGATCTTCATCATATCGAAATGATCGGTCTGAAGTCGCTTAAGGCTCAGCTCGATTTGTGCTTTTGCTCCTTCAGTATCGCGAGCGGCTATCTTTGTTGAAAGGAATATCTCATTCCGCCTGTCTTTAATAATATGGCCAAGCCTCTCTTCGCTTATTGCCCCTGATTCATTGTTAACATAGGTATGAGCTGTATCCCAGTAATATAACCCGTTATCGAGAGCATAGTTACACATCTCAATTGCCTCGTCGAGAGTTTTTATTGTAAGAAATCTTGAACCAAGACCAATAGCGATCCTGGGAATAACAACACCGGTTTTACCCAGAACTGCTGTTGGCAATCCTTTTGGATCATACTTATTCCGTAAGCCCGAACAGGATGTCTGGGTCAGTGCTATATCAGCTCCTGCAATAACCAAACCTGCACCTAATGTCTGTCTGATAAATTTCCTTCGTGAATAATTCCGTTTCATATAAATAATAATTGATTAATATTAAGTAATTTATCCGTTGTATAGTAAACAAATTTATGAAAACAATTTTATTATTTAA
>DNOQ01000372.1 GCA_003501665.1 Bacteroidales bacterium
CCTGCAACAACCCTTATTATATTTGGAACAATTTCATTAAGGAAGGTTGAAAACCCGAAAATAAACGAATCTGTAATATAAACAATAAGAAAAAGAATTGCAAAAACAGCCTGACCTGCATCACCAATTTTATGCTCGCCTATAAGATCCGGCCTTCCTTTATGCTTTTTTGTTTTCATAATNNCCCGACCCGCCAACTGGCGGGGAGCGAAGAAAATCAGGATTCTTCATTTTGACTTCCATGTTATGATTCGGTAATACTATTTATTTGTACCATTTTGCAGCCAGATATCAATACGGGGAGCATCTCCGTCGTAAGGTTTTCCAAGTATATCAAGATCTCCATCACCATCCAGATCGACAATCTCCGAATCGTGAAGATCAATTCCCCGGGATATGATCATATCGCGTTGAAAATTGCCTTTACCGTCGCCAAAAAGAATACGGTTTACTGCTTCTTTATACCCGCCGAGAGTCATTTCAGCATACCAGATATCCATATTGCCATCACCGTCGAAATCGACGATGGCAAGAGAATGACCATTGCTTATTTTTTGCACAATCTCTTTCTTAACCCAGGTATTTTTTTGGTATTCATACATACACATTGGAGCCAGACCATCTCCGACAACCAGCACTATTTCAGGCCTTCCTCCATTAACAAGTTGTCCGGCAGCGGAACGGCTGAAAGTATAAGCGGCATCAACGACGTTGTATGAGAACTTGTCATTACCCAGGTATTTGAACCAAAGTCCTCCTCCAACAATATCCATTACACCGTCACCATCGATATCAGCTATGGCAAGACCCTCATGTTCATTTGTCCTCTTCCATGCCGGATATGTACCATGTTGTTCCATCTGGCTGTCGCTGTAGTATTTATAAACAGAAATAAGATTCCAGTTTCCCTGAATATAAGGATCGGACGGAATACGCGAAAAATACAATGTCTGATCACCCTGAGCCCAGAAGACCAGATCGGGCTTGTTGTCTCCATCAAAATCGCCGACAATCTGATCGTGCACCTTGTTGCCTCCGGTATTTCTGATAAGGTATCTTGGCCAGGCAGGTTTTGAGAAGTCGGGGTAAGGGTTTTCCCACCACCATACCTGGTTGGTTTTGCTTTCACCACCGGCAATTATATCCATATCGCCGTCGTTATCAACATCGAAGGCTATTGTGCCGGCCTCAATGAAGCATATTGCATCTTCAACAACATGTCTTTTCCATCCTTTTCCGGACCGTTGGTACCATACAACTGAAGGTGCGGAAGTTCGTTCGGTAATACAGAAGTCATTTATACCGTCATTATTGAAATCAGCAACCGCTGCAGATGTTTGTTGTTTCCCCTTGTTTGGCACTTCAATTGCGCCCGAGGTACTTGATATATGCTCCCATCGAACCTGTGCTGCAAGAGGTAATTCAAAAAGAGACCAGATTAAAAGTAAGAGATATGTGCCGGGTATGTTGTTCATGATTTGTGAAGTTAAATATTTTTGTCACTAACTGTGAATGTGTATTAAATGGTTTTTCCATGGTTTATTTCTTTTCAGGCTTTTTTTCTTCAAGATGTTTCAACTCTCGGTCTAAATCCTGCACCGCTTTAACATCAGCAGCGGCTATACGGGTTTCATGATACTTATCATACTCATTTTCTGCCATTTCAATGGCCAGTTTGTGTGAAATTCTTCCTGCATGCTCAAGTATTTCATTTTCGTTAATGGTAAATATGTCATTCAGTTTCTTAATCCAGTCAGCCATATACATTACCTTTTTCTGCCTTGCCTGATTTTCAGCAAAAGCCAGGAATTGTTCTACCAACAAATTCAGTTGACTTATTTCTTTTTCGTTCAGATAGTTCTTAGCTATACCCACGTCTCCTTTGCGAATTTTAGCTCCCTGCCACGATGTTAATCCCATGTTTTTCTCAGTAGCCCTGGCCCGTTCTGCGATCAACTCGGCTGCTGTATGCCCGTGGATTGCCCAGTGCAGTTTATTCTGGATAGTGGCGAAAAAATCTTTTGCCTGAGAAGTCAGAGGGTCGTAATCAATGCTCAGCGTGAAAATATCTTTTACTTTCTGGTAAAAAATACGTTCCGAACTACGAATATCGCGTATCCTTTCCTGTAATTCGTCGAAATAGCGTAACTGGCCTGCCGCTTTAAGCCGCTCGTCGTCGAGGGTGAACCCCTTGATAATATATTCTTTCAGACGCTGTGTTGCCCAAATGCGGAAATGTGTGGCGACATGGCTCTTAATGCGGTAACCCACTGAGATAATGGCATCGAGGTTATAGTATTTCTGATTGCGCTCCACCATACGAGTGCCTTCTTTTTGAACTTGTAAAAAATCCTTACAAGTTGCCACTTCATCCAGTTCAGCCTCCTTATATATATTTTTAAGATGAATGGTAATATTCTGCGGAGTGGTTCGAAACAATTCGGCCAAATGCTTTTGTGTCAACCATACAGTTTCATCCTGAAGTCGTACTTCTATTTTTGTACTGCCGTCTTCAGTCCGGTAAATTATTATTTCACCCTTATTTTCCATTGCTATTATTCAGTTTCAATCCATTCAAATAAAAACCTCTCATCATATTCCACCTCGAATTTCTTTAAAAGTTTAGGTCGCCGCTACGCGGCTTGATTTGATCTGATATATTTCCTCGTGCTACAAAGAGGTCGCCGCTATGCGGCTTGTTTTCCAATGGCAGGCTTTCAATGAACTGATTGATACAACATACAGGGATGAAATTACCAATATGGCCGCATAGCGGCCTTCTATTTGTAGAACAATGAATGAGTGTAGTAATAAGAGCCGCATAGCGGTGACCTGTTCCATTCATTGAATCATATTTATAGTTTTTAGTAGAATATATCATTCTGTTTCGCATCCGGTTTGTGTTTTTTAAATTCATTTCCCGTTTTACCCTCCGAAGCTTCAGCGAAGGCGGGCACCTTATCCCAATATTATTGTTTTTCAGTTTGCGGCGGCGGTCTTTGAAAGCTTTTTTCTTATTCCGTCTGCTGGCAAATAGCTTAATCGCCTTTGCTGGAAGTTTTAAGAATACTTTTTTAAGGATTGCTTTCAATCTTGTACTTCCCGGAATTTATTTAATAAATTGTCATTTCACCTTCAATCCCTGCCGGCATCTTTTCATATCCCGCTGTCCATCTTATTGCAGTTGTATTATCATTCAATGTTCTCATATAATTGCTCAAAACAGAAACGTATTTTATTTCCAGCCGGTTATCTCCATTTTTCACGAGAGAGTCAATCCGAAAGACAGGTTTGCCATACCAGCTGATTCCGGCCTGCCTGCCATTCAGATATACTTCAATGACACCTTTATTAACCTTTTCCAATTCAAGCCTCTTTCCGGTCCCATCCGAAATAAAGGTTGTGGTATAGTTCACTGTTCCTGCAAAACTGTTAAGATCAGGATCATCTGAGGTGCCAAATTCTTTCAGTCGTTCAAAGGTTCGCTCAAATACCTGTCCGTTATAATGCATGAATTCAGCCTTCCACGGTCCCTTTATATTTAATGATACAAATTCGTCCGGCTTGCCCGCAGGTTCAGGTTTATCCCCTTTCAATCCGGGATCAAATACCAGGAGCATCGATTGCAATGGTTGCAGTTCAATTGACAAATCATTCCTGTTCTTTTCGTAAGGAAATATCTTTCTGCTACCGTCTTCCGGATTCCATATCCAGGGAGTCTTGTTTTCTGTGGGAAATTCAGCATTAATTTTTATTGTTTCAGAGCAGTTTGAATTGACAAAGAACCAGATATCCTTTTCTTCATTAACATGCCTGATCTGGAAAACATTTTTGTCAGGATTTTTAATAACAACATCAGGTTTAATATTGATATTCTTCAACAATTCACTGGTCCATAAAAGCAGTTCCCCGGGTGATGAGGGACTCTTAACTGACATGACCCTGTCGGAGTATTTTTCAGATATTTCGGAAAATATATCTTTGACTATCTTATCATTACGCTCTGCATCCCGGAAAGAAAGTGATCTTTCCGGAAACCCGTCGATAACCACTATTTTTCCTCCTTGTGCGACAAATTCCCGAAGAGCCAATACCGTTTCGGGTTCAACTGATTTTACACCACAGAGGAAAATTGACTGGTACGACATTGGCCCATATTTAAGCAGACCTTTCTCTTTTCTGCTTTTTACTATAATATTTTCATCGATATAATCGCACGAATTGCCAGACTGGCTTATAGGTTCCCATAACCTGTAGCAGTACCAGGGTTCTTTATGGAAAGGCACCCTGATCAGTCCATGTTCGCTCCAGACATCTCCTGTCGGTCCCATTATGGCAATGTTCTTCACAGGTTTTGAATTCTGGAATATGTAAGAGAGTCGTGCATTATAATCTGTCCATTTCCTGAAATATGGCCACCAGGTATTTTGTTCGCTGAAGTAGGCTCCGAACCTTATCCACCCCGGAAATCCGGCTTCAACCGGAGAATAGTTGTATCCGTGAAGTATTGTGTGATTTATACCGGTGATAAAGTTCATGTCATCATGACGTTTTATCTCTTCCAGTGAAGCCTTAAATACACCACGGGTATTTGTCATGGCCTCGCAGCTTATTATCTTTCGTCCGGTAAGATGACCTCCTGAAGCAGCATACAGGTTCCATATCATATATCCGTGATCCTGGTTCCATATCCATTCATCGGTTTCCATATCAACAGAATAGATCCAGTTATTACTCTCAGGAATATCGGGTATCATATTTCCTTCCATCATTCCCATCAGGAAAGGTGTGCCGTATGCCTGGTAACGGCAAAGCAGTCCGTTTTCTGTACAGAAATCCTGGAATGTCTGTGTGAAATTATC
>DNOQ01000388.1:0-3577 GCA_003501665.1 Bacteroidales bacterium
ACTATAAATAAAAGGTCTGGTCCCGCGGAAAAGGTCAGGCTATTCATGTCCCTGTTCAGGGGAAGAGACGATGTATATGCCAAAAGATGGGAAAATAAAGTAAAAAAGACAGCCGGGTATTCACCTGCCTGTGGCAATGAATGGAAGCCGGGGATTTGTCAGAAGCCAAAAATAAAATGCTCGGCATGCAAACATCAGGAGTTCCTTCCTTTGAGCGAGATGGCAGTTGATGCGCATTTACGTGGCAAACAATATCTTGTTGCCGGAATCTATCCGTTGCTCCCAAATGAAACTTGCTGGTTTCTGGCAATTGATTTTGACGATGACGGATGGCAAAAAGACATAACTACGCTCTGGGAGGTATGCTCCTTATTTGAAATTCCCATTGCTGTTGAACGATCACGGTCAGGAAATGGGGCTCATGCCTGGTTTTTCTTTAATCAACCTGTAACAGCTTCTTTGGCCCGTAAATTCGGAAGTGCTCTTTTAACCCATGCCATGAGCAAGAGGCATGAGATAACCTTTAAATCTTATGATCGGTTTTTCCCGAACCAGGATACCATGCCGAAAGGAGGTTTTGGCAATTTAATAGCACTACCTTTACAAAAAACGGCAAGAAATTACAGCAACAGCATCTTCATCAATGAGCAATTTCAGCCCATTGACGATCAGTGGGCTTTTCTGTCATCCCTTCCAAGGCTTTCCGAAAGGAATCTGGAAGAATTGATATCAAAGTTATGCCCGGGAAATGAGCTTGGGACGTTGAAAACAGACGATGAAGAAGCGCCCAAACCCTGGGAAACCATAAAAAAGACAGAGGTCGGCAAAAACGATTTCCCAGGAAAAACCGAAGTTGTAAAAGCCAATATGTTGTTTATCCCCAAAGCCGGGTATTCCCAAAAAGCATTAAATCACCTGAAACGTATGGCTGCTTTCAAAAATCCTGAATTTTACAAAGCCCAGGCTATGCGATTGACGACCTTTGATAAACCAAGGATTATATCTTGTTCGGATGAAACATCCGAATACCTGTGCTTACCCAGGGGATGTGAATCGGATATAAAGATGCTGCTCGGGGAAATGAAAACGAAAGTGTCGTGGACCGATAAAACCAATCACGGCAGAAAGATCGATATTGTGTTTAACGGTAGCCTGCGGGATGAACAACCTCTGGCTGTAGTGAAAATGTTGGAATATGATGATGGCATACTGTGCGGAACAACGGCTTTCGGGAAAACAGTCGCAGCAATAAAACTGATCGCTGAAAGGAAGACCAATACCCTGATCCTGGTTGATAAAGTCAGTCTGGTATCTCAATGGAGGGAAAAGCTTTCAGCCTTTCTGACAATCAATGAGCCATTCCCAATTACTGATGCTTCCGGAACCAGAAAAAGAGGGAAAAACAGAAGCATTATCGGACAGATGGGAGCCGGGAAACAAGCATTGAATGGCATTGTGGATATTGCTGTCATACAATCCCTGAACAGGATGGGAGAAGTAAAGGATTGTGTGAAAGATTACGGCATGGTGATCGTTGACGAGTGTCATCATGTTTCGGCTTTCAGTTTTGAAATGATATTAAAAAATGTTAGCGCCAAATATGTTTACGGACTAACAGCTACTCCCACCCGAAAAGACGGTCACCATCCAATTATTTTTATGCAATGCGGGCCAATCCGGTACCGGGATGATGCAAAAAAACAGGCAGAGAAAAGGCCATTTGATCATTATTTGATTCCCCGGTTTACTTCTTTCAACGTGCCGGTGGACAAAGAAGAGAAAGATATTTCAATTTATGAATTGTATGCCGGGATCATCGAAAATGAAATGAGAAATCAGCTGATCGTTGATGATGTGGTACAATGTCATAAAAATGGCAGGAATTGCCTTGTTCTGACAGAAAGGACTAATCATGTTGAGTTACTTGCCAATGAACTCGGTAAAAGGATTCCGGATGTAATTTCACTCACGGGCAGTATGGGGATAAAAGAAAAAAGGGAGACTATGGCCCGGATTTTAGAAATCCCCAATGATAAATCGCTGACTTTAGTCGCAACGGGGCGATACATTGGGGAAGGCTTTGATGAACCAAGACTTGACACCCTGTTTCTGGCAATGCCCATATCATGGAAAGGAACAATACACCAATATGCAGGCAGGCTTCACCGGCTGTTTGAAACGAAAAAGGAGGCGCTGATTTATGACTATGTTGATGTCCGGGTACGGATGCTCGAGAAGATGTACAATAAACGGCTTGCAGGATATGCGTCTATCGGCTATAAGACAAAAGGTGAAAATATTGCAGCAGGATCCACGGATATCATTTTTAATAAAACCAATTTCTTGCCGGTATATTCCAATGATATCATCAGTGCGTCAAGAGAGATACTAATCGTAAGCCCGTTTGTAACAAAACGGCGGGCTTTGCAGATGATGCAAAATCTCATGACAGCACTTGTAAAGGGTGTAAAAGTGGTTGTAGTGACCCGGCCTGCTGAAGATTTCAAAGACAAAGATTTAACTGCCTGGCAAACGGCAATGGATTTTTTAAGAAGTTCCGGAGTAGTCGTTTTCTTTAAATCAAATATCCATCAGAAATTTGCTGTTATAGATGAAAAAATTGTTTGGTACGGGAGCATCAACCTGCTAAGCTATGGCGGCGCCGAAGAAAGTATTATGCGACTCGAAAGCTCAAATATCGCCAATGAACTGATTCGGAGCATAAAGAAGGAAACCAATAAGTGATATATCCGGTTTATGCTTTTATAGAATCCACTTGTCTATAAAATTTTAATATGAATTGGTACTTTCATCATTAATGGATTTATCTGTTTTCTTATTCAATTCTGAGAGCATCTGCCGGATTTTGACAGGCCGCTTTTACTGTCTGGTAACTTGTTGACAAAAAGCCTATTATAAGAACCAATCCTGTTGCCAGAACATAAATAACCGGATTGATTACTGCCTTGTCTGCAAAACCATCCATCCAGTATCTTGTGCCAAAGTATGCAACAGGATAAGCTATCAGTGATGCAATTAGAATGAGAAAAACAACTTCCCTGATCAATAGTTTTGCAACAACAGGCATGGATGCTCCGTAGGTCTTCCTGATTCCTATCTCCCGTGTCCTTTTATTTGTCGTGAACGTTACAAGACCAATCAGTCCGAGACAGGCAATGAAGATGGCAAGAAAAGAGAACAGGATAAAAATCCTGCCTGCTTTCATTTCGGCACTGTAAAGATTGTTCCAGGTATCAGTAAAGAATTCATACTGGAAAGGCTGGCTGGGTGCAAATTCTTTCCATTTTTGTTCGATACCTTTGATTGTTGCAGGAATATTAATGCCCGAAAGTCTGACTGTTACAAACTGATCGCCACCACCCGGGTACAATACACTGAAGCAAACAGGATCTATAGTCTTATGAACAGAAGTAATATTAAAGTCTTTCATGACCCCGATAATTTTGTACCTCTGATATTCCTTAGGTCCGCGGGGTTGGAGAATGTATTGGCCTGTCACAGGTTCTTTAAGGTCGAGAGATCTGACAGCTGTTTCATTGATAAGAACAGCTGTTGA
>DNOQ01000388.1:3585-8951 GCA_003501665.1 Bacteroidales bacterium
TAGTCAAAACTTACCCAGGCCTGTTGTAAAAGGTATGTCTTCTTTTCCGGATCATTATCATTGAAAAAGGCATTGTTGCTATAGTTCATGCCCGGAACCTGTCTGGAAAAGCCGGCCTTCTCCACTCCTTCAATCTGCAGGATCTGTTCCCTGAAAGTTTCGCGCTGTCTCCAGAATGCATCGGATCTGCGTATGACGATCAGATTCTCCTTGTCAAATCCCAGATCTTTCTTTGTTATGAAATTCAACTGTCTGTAAACGATAATAGAAGCAATGATAATTACAATTGAAACGACAAACTGGAAAACGACAAGTGTGCCTCTGAGTCTTTTTGAAATTGATCCCGGGCTTAATGTGCCTTTAAGCACTTCAACAGGATCATATGATGCCAGAACAAATGCCGGATAGAAACCTGCAGATAATCCGGTAAAAAGTGTCAGAATGACGAGAAAAATAAGTCCATTCAGATTAAACAGATCTACAGAAAGGCTCTTGCCGGTTAACTGGTTGAAAGAGGGTGTAAAGGCATAAACAAGCAGGATAGAAATCATTACAGCAAAAGTGACAATTATCAGGGATTCTCCCAAGAACTGGAAAATAAGGCCTGATCCTGATGCACCTGCAACTTTTTTAACACCTACCTCCTTAGCTCTGCCGGCAGATTTTGCAGTAGCCAGATTAACGTAATTTATTATTGCCACAACAAGTATTAAAACGGCAATCACGGCAAAAATATATACTGTTGCAGGCGATCCGGGAGGTTCAAGATTGTATTGCTTTGCACCTTTAAGATGAATATCCTTCAGCGGTTCAAGAACATATCTGAATTCATTTCCTGCTTTTCTGAAATCATCTATACTCATTCCCAGGATTTCCTGCAATTGGGGCCCGACATATTTTATCACCATTTCATGTAACTTTTCCTGAAAGGCATCTTTCCGGGTCCCATCATTCACCACTATATAGGTATAGAAATTATGACTGATCCAGGCCTGGTCACCCGCCCGTCCCGGATATGTGCTCATTGATGCCAGAATATCAAACTTTATATGAGAATTATCCGGCACATTCTGTACAACACCTGTAATTGTATAAAGGACTGTATCTGATTCTACAGTAACTCGCTGGCCAATGGGATCAAGGGTCCCGAAATATTTCTCTGCAAATTCCTCAGTCATTATCATAGATCGGGGCCTCACAAGAGCTGTTTCGGGATCACCTTTTATTAATTTAAAATCAAGTACATCAAAGAATGTGGAATCAGCAAACAGTACACCATCTTCATTGAACCGGTTCTCGCCGAAACCTATAAACCAGGCTCCCATTTCTGTTACCCTTGTCACATGCAATACTTCCGGGTAATCATTTATCAGTGCCTGTGCCATTGGTGCAGCTGTAATGGCCTGATTCAGCTCGCCACCGGCCAGACGTCCGGCAACTTTTATTCTGTATATGTTTTCATAATTTTCATGAAACCTGTCATAGCTGAGTTCATGAATGACATAGAGTGTGATTAANNAAGATATCCGCTTTGTTTCTTCATAATGCGGATGGCGTTTGCAAAGAAATTTCTCAGCATGGTATGTGTGATTAATTCAATTCGGTTTGGTCAGCTAAAAGACGGATGATATTCCGCTTTGTTGCACCCTGGGAAACCAGCGGATTTCTCATATATCATCCTGTCAAGCTTTCTTCATCAATTTCATTACCATATATGTTCCTATTTTGCATTTCCCTTTGTCGGTTCATATCTGATGCCCGTTTTCCTAAGGTATTGCTGTAATGGTTCAAGTCCTATCTCCTTTCTCCATTCATCAATTCTCGCCTCATCCTCGAGGGGATAAAGTTCATTTGTATTGCCTGCCGCCGGATCCAGATAATAATGTGTACCATATCGCTGCGGCTTATTCTGATTCATCCTCATCCGGTCGAACATCAGTGCATACTGCTGCCAGTTCCCTTCATTATTCCGGCAGGCCGCCTCGAACATTCCTATGTATTTCTTCTGAGCTCCGGCATTGGAATGCTGAAGGACAAAAAACGCGGCACTGGCTGCCTGACTTCCCACCTGGCTTTTTGCCGGCCATCCCTTTAAATCAAGCAGCCCTTCCAACTCTTCGAGGTTTTTTGAATTCTGCCATGATTGCAGCCTTCTTAGCGCAGTTACAACAGGGGAGTCGGGCCCAAGGTTTCTTACAGCAATTCCTACTTCATAAAATAACGACTCTTCCTGACATAAGAGTTTCCACAGAGATTTTGCATAGGATACATCCTTTATGCTATTGCCGGTCTTTTTATTTAATGCTGAAATAAGTTCGTTTTCAAATCCTTCCCAACTCTCCGATTCTCTGACAGCAAGCAGGTCAGGATCAGTGAGAATTGCAACTGAAGGCTCAATGTTCACTGTTTTATATAAATACACGAGAGCACTGTCTGCCTGTCCGGCAAGCGAAAGTGCACAGGCATAGTTATAGATGACCTTCCTGTCGGTCCTGTTTTGATTATACATTTTCTTATATTCTGCAATGGCAGATTTTAGTCTGCCAGCCTGGAGCAGACTGTCAGCTTTGCTCACCTGATCCGTTGCGGTGACAGGAGGAGGAGGTGGTGGTGGAGGCGGAAGTTCCTGTGCTTTCAGAATTACCGATGCCATCAATAAAGAGATTAATGTCAATGTGGTTTCAATCCTTTTTTTGTTGTTTTCTTTCATTTTATTTGTAGCTGATACTTTTCATAATTTAAAATAATACACTTAATTTATATTGTTCCTGACAACCATTTAAATTCGGATTTACATCCGGATGGTTTGATTTTACATTTTGTGTATCTCAAATATCATTTGGATTCTAACCTGTAAGATTACAAGAATATTTTCAATTGTTTGATCCTTTGATTTTTTATGGGATAATTTCTTTACTTTTACATCATAATACCTGATCTTAAGATTGTTAATTAACATAGGCCATGAGACACCTGACACTAATTCTGGCTACAATTACCATACTGCTTGTTATATTTTCCTGCAGAACGAATACAGTCAAAGACAGGGAAACCATAATCAGAACCGAGCATGAATTCGCTGAAATGGCTGTCGAAAAAGGCATTCCTGATGCATTTTACAATTATGCTGCTGACAGTGCTGTTATCCTCCGAGGCGGAAAACTCATAAAGGGAAAGGCCACTCATGTGAAGATTTTTTCTTCACGTACCATTTAATCTTTTTGAGGAATTATCCAGGTCGAAATAACAGCTATAATTAAAGTGAATACGAAGGTCATAAGTCGTGCCGGTATACCTTTTGAAATAAATGATGATGATATTACCGGAAGGATATCTTCCCTGCCTTTCATATCTATTTTTTCCATGACAGCTTTTTTAAGTTTCATCGCTGTAGTGTATCTTAATCCGGTGAGAGCCATGAGTTCAGCAGCATCTTCCTGCTGAATGATCTGCTGACTGACAAGCAGGTCGGTCTTACTCTGAGTGACCCTGTAATTCTGCTCATATCCGCCGCTTATCCAGAATATTGTAAACAGCAGCCCCGAGATAACTGTAACTATAGCTGCCCTTCCATGGTATCTTTTCCAGAATAGTGTAAAAAGAATAACAACCGAAAAAGTACACCCGATACCTGCCCATACATAGCTTACAATTGTAAATATAAGTTTTGAAGGTGAAATATATGAAAGTCCAAGTGCAACAAGCGCCACCACAGCTGTTGTGATGCGCTGCCTTCTTAAAGTCCGTGAGTGATCCTCTTTTTCTCCGGGCAGCTCTTTCCTCTTTAATATGCTTTCCGATAATTCTGTGGCTGATAGTATAAGCAGCGAATCAGCTGTTGAGATCATTGCAGCAACAGCTCCGGTAATAAGAAGCGCTGCAAGTACCGGAGGAAATAATTTGAGAATTACGCTGGGCATTACATATTCCGGATCGTTCAATCCGGCCGGTCCAAATATTGCCAGTCCTATCCATCCGATTGAAAGCGCTCCGGCATATGCAATTATTGTCCAGATAATACCTATATTCCTTGCAATCCCTGCCTGCTTTGTATCTTTTATTGCCATGAACCTGATACTAAGCTGGGGCAGTCCTCCAAGATATCCGAAAAACCAGCTGAATCCTCCCGTAATTATCAATCCTGCTCCAAAACCCTTCACAGCACCCGTAAGGGAAGTATATGTTTCACCTGATCCGGCAAGCGCCTGGGGTATCCCTGATGCAAAGACATCCGGATTATTCATGATATAAATAATTCCGACAACGGGGCCGGCAATAAGGGTGATGATCATCAGGATAGCCTGAATAACATCCATATATACCACACTCCTGAAACCTCCGTATATTGCGTAGGGAATAATGACAGCCGCTGTTACTATTACACCGTAAACAGGTTTTAATCCAAACAGTATATAAAAGGTCTTGCCTCCCCCCAGAAACTGTGCACCGACATAAAAAAAGAAAAAGAATACTATCACAAGACTTGAAATGGAGCGGAGCGTTTTTCCAGGCTTACCATGTTTTGCTTCCAGGTAGGCTGTAAATGTTGAAACATTATATTTTTCAGCTTCATCCCTAAGGC
The DNA here is from genome assembly GCA_003501665.1 of Bacteroidales bacterium. Lineage (GTDB taxonomy): Bacteria > Bacteroidota > Bacteroidia > Bacteroidales > VadinHA17 > LD21. Next base: position 8,168 of record DNOQ01000388.1, read on the forward strand.
GCCATGCCAGGAAAATCCATGCTGTAATAATACCCGCAACACAGCCGATAGCGGTCCATATCTCGGTAAGTCCGGTCGCATAAGCTGCACCGGGGAGTCCCAGTAAAGCCCACGACGATTCCCCCGCCGATCTTTCGGACAGTGCGGCAGCCCAGCCTGGCAGCTTCCGACCTGCAATGGCATAGTCAGCTCCCGTCTTTACTTTTCTGCCCTGGTATAATGCCCACAGGTTGCAGGAGACAAAATAGATCACCACAACAAGCAGCATTACAATCTGATTATCCATAAGGTAATGAGTTAATCAGATCAAAAATAATAAAAGGTTATATATTACGGGATACCTGTCTTCCTGCCCGACCCGGAAAAACTGCAAGGCTTTCGTGCCCCGAAGCACTGACCGACTGAAACCCAAAGAAATAGTTATCTTTTGACCAAGGAAGTGTAACTTCTGTCACGGTTACGAATATTTTTTCTCCCAGAGTGGTGTTATTTCTTACATATTCATAATTAACATATACTCCATATTGAGCTGCCAAAAGTGTTTGTTTCTTGACCAATTCCTTCCGGGAAAAACTTAATTTTACCTGCAAATCAAACGATAGCCATAAGTAAGAGAGGAGCAAGTAAATAACATGGATTTTAAAGCGTTGCAAAAGAAATACCAGCAGTTGCTTCTTGAGAACAACCGTCTGAAAGAAGAAATAAAAATGCTGATGATTTCAAAGGCCATGATTTAACTGCCTGGCAGACAACACTGGTTTTTTTAAGAAGTTCCGGAGTAGTC
>DNOQ01000316.1 GCA_003501665.1 Bacteroidales bacterium
TTCCTCTTTATAATCATCCTTTATGGTCTTATCAGACAGTTTTGTTCCGAAATGATATGCTCCTCTTATAAGTGCATGAGCGGCCACTGTTGAACTGAAGAACAGTACAGGGATTGCTATAAGCGCCTTGGTTCCTGCATCGCTTATTCCCGAATGGATAATCACCCCGACAAGAATACTGCAGCAGCCAAGTGTAACACATTTTGTAGCCGATTGCAGCCTGTTGTAGACATCCGGAAGACGGATCAGTCCGATACAGCCGAATGTATTAAACAAAACACCTACCGTTATAAAAATAATTGCAACCATATCATTCACTTAGTTTTTTCCCACTCAGATATTTTGCCAGTGTGATTGTCCCGGTAAAACTCAGAATTATCCATGCAATGCCGATATCGAGGATAAATGATTTTTCTGTTTGTATGGAGATTATGGCACAGATACCCACAACGAGAATCCCGAATATATCAATTCCCACCATCCTGTCAGGGATTGTAGGCCCTCGTATTATCCTGTAAAGGCACGCGGCACACAGGCCGATCTGGATATAAAGAAGAATGGTTAATAGATCAGTCATTCTGCAAATCTTTTAATGAATTTTTCAAATCTCCCAAGTATTTTTCCAGTATAGACAGATGGATCTTCAGAGCTTACATAAATCCAGTGAATATAGAAATCGCTGTCAATAATATCTACTGTAATGGTTCCCGGTGTCATCGTAATCGAATTAGCCAGAATTGTTTTTGCAAATTCCGATTTCAGTGACGTCCTTACTTTTACAATTCCGGGTTTAATTGGCATCCGCGGATGCAATACCCTGTACGCGACATCAAAATTGGCTTTGATACATTCCCAGATAAACATGATAAGATAAACCACTAACCAGAACCAGCGCTTTGGTTGCAGGAATTTGTACACATTGTGAAAATAATATCTGCCGAAAATCCCTGCACAGAGGAGTGATGCGACAGATCCGGTTATTACATTAGGGACAGTGAATCTGAAGGTGATCAGCATCCAGAAAATCAGGGATAATATGAAAACAGCTATATACTTCATATTCCGGTAATTTGAGAAGCGTATTTTGATGGATCCATGAGTATGTCTGTTGCCGGCATCAGTATGGTTTCTCTTATGCCAGGCAGAGCCAGTATACTGAGAAGCAGACAAATGATGCTTAACACTATCATGCTGAAGAGCATGGGGAACGGCACCTCTTTTATGTTCCTTTTATTCTGATCATCGCTCTTGTTGAAGAATGCATAGCGCTGGAATTTCAGGAATGATGCAAGGGTAATTATACTTACAATCACTGCCAGTACCGCGAGAAGGTAATATTTTGCCAGAACAGCCGCTATTATGATAATCAGCTTGCTGAAGAATCCGTTAAAGGGAGGTATACCCGAAATGGCCATTGATGCCGCGAAGGATGTTGCAGCGGTAACAGGCATCTGCTTTGCCAGTCCACCCATCTCACGAAGATCACGCGTGCCCGTGGTATATTCAATTGCACCCGCATTGAGGAATAATAATCCTTTAAAAGCGGCATGGTTTATCAGGTGGAATAATCCTCCGGCAATTGCCAGTGCAGCAATTTCATCCCTGATACCTTTTGAGATCATCATCATCCCGATGCCCACTGAAAGCACCACATAACCCATCTGGCTGATGCTGTGATATGCCAGAAGTCTTTTAATATCCCACTGGCCGATGGCGAGGAATACACCTGTCACCATCGACAGCGCTCCCAGAGTGGTAATGAGTACCGACATACCCTGACTGATGGCGAACATATTGAAAAAGAGCCTTATTATTACATATATTCCTGCAGCTTTGATCAATACACCCGAAAGCATTGCTGAAATAGGAGAGGGAGCCGATGAATGAGCATCGGGAAGCCATGCATGAAAGGGTATAATTGCTGCTTTCAGCCCGAATCCGCATAAAAGGAGAATCTGAATTAAAAGATAGTAAGCCCTGTCATATCCTGAACTGAAGACCATTCTGATGTCGGCTATATTCAGTGTTTTGGCTTTCCAGTATATCAGTCCAATGCCCAGAAGTATTATGAATGATGCAAGTGCTCCCAGTACCTGGTATTTGAAAGTTGCTTCGAGTTCATTCTTTTCAACTCCGAATGCAACCAGGGCATACGATGATATGGCCGAAATCTCAAGGAAAACAAATATGTTAAAAAGATCCCCGCTGATCACGACACCGTTCATTCCTGCAATCATTAAACAGAAAAGTGCATAGAAATAATTTTCAGAGGTATACCTGCTCATATAAGTGATCGAATAGAAAACCGATACAAATCCGATTATATTTATTATGCAGAGAACAAGTGTGTTGAAACCATCAAGAACCATGTAGATGGCGATTGGTATACCATTAACAGGTTCCCATCCTCCGGCTTTGTAAACAGTTACCTTATCCCCCGTGGTAAGAAGGAACCAGAAACTTACAGAAACGAGAAAGAGAAGTATAAGGGAAGCTAAATACTTATCGAGATTCCTTATTAATCTGCCAAGGATCATGATCAGGAAAGCCCCTGCCAGAGGTACGATAACAAATAATGGGATCAGCGGATTCATAATTTATCCTCTCAGGTTTTTAATCTCTCTGATATCGAATGTTCCGTACTTTCTGTATATCCGGATTATAACCGCCATTATCATGGCCGTTGTTGCAAGACCGATTACAATGGCAGTAAGAACCATAGCCTGTGGTAAAGGGTCTACATATACTTTTACAGGGTCGGTGGGGTCAACGATCGGTGCCACACCACCCTCCCTGTAACCTGTAAGTGCAAGTAAAAGGAATACACTGAATTCCATAACGGAAAGTGAAATGGCGATCTTTACCAGGTTTCTCCTTGTTATGATCCCGTACAGGCCGACAAGGAACAATATGAAGCATAGATAATAAGGTATCATTCCGGCATTTCTTCTTTAAAAATTATAAGGGCAAGAAAAATAGTCAGTATTGATGCGGCTACTTCCAGACCGACGAATATATTGTACAGAGGTAACATCCCTGCACTTATAAGCTCACCTGCAGTGCCTTTCGGGAGCCAGTTGATAAAAAATATTCTGGCGCCGAAGAGCATTCCTGATGCAGCCAGGAACGTGACAATAAGAATGGCCAGGTTTTCGTACATGGTCGACCCCGTTTCTTCCTTTGTAAGTCGGATGAAATCACTCCCGAAAGCCAGGATCAGGAGAATAAATGATCCGGCAATTATAATTCCGCCGGCAAAACCACCTCCCGGGGTCAGATGTCCATGAATGATCACATAAATTCCATAAAGAAACACAAGCCCCGCGATAAGCTGTGTCGTTTTCTTTACTATGACCGTCATTCCTTTCATAAAGATCGTACTTTTTTACAATAATTGATTGAAGAACAAGGATTAACGAAGTTTGATTTAAGAATGGTTATATATTCACGTTTCATTTTTTATGTTTTTTTGTGCAGTTTCAGCACTCTTTACGAAAATTGATATCAATTCATTATTTTCAGCCATTGTTGACTTAATCAGTGCTTCAGATTTAAAGAGCCTGGAACGATGAATTATTTTAAGGCATATAAAACTTTCTCTCAATTCTTTAAGTGCTATTTTAATTTTATGTATAAAGTCTTTTCGCGACTCTCCGCTTTGGGCCTCACCATAATTTAGTGCAGGCGAAGTTCCTGATCTGATTAATTGCCCTGCAAGATGATTTGAAGCCCTTGAATCAGGCATATTCTCACAAATCTCCACGATCATGACTGAAAAATTTATAAGCCGTTCCTCTAAATCATACTTGTTCATCAATTATTACATCTTATAGTAATAAGGATATTCTTAAATCTTAAATCGTTAATCCTTGTTCATTATTAAATATATCTATTTCTTCCCCTTAATTCTCAATATCGTCAGCACCCCCAGCACCGCTGTCACCAGCACCGTGGCCTCACCCAGGGTATCATATCCCCTGAAATCAAATAATACGCCTGTTACAAGATTGGCGCTTCCGGTCTTTTCAGCAGCACCTTCAATATAGGGAGCAGCCATCCGGAGAGTAGTTTCTCCGAACGGATCAAGTACGCTTACTGCACTCCTGAAAACATAAAACAGTGTTACTATAATAATTAATGCAGTGACAGCATTCACATATCCCTGCGGATCCGTCTTTGAATATGGTTCTTCCCTGGAACTGTCAAGAACGACCGCAACCATAATTATCAGTGAGATCGTCTCAACAACGATCTGAACAATTGCCAGATCGGGTGCCCTGAGAAGGAGGAAACATATTACAAGGCCATAACCGACTATACCGCATGCGATGACTGCAGAGAGCAGGTCCTTTGCATGGATGGCATAGAGAGCCCCCAGAATCATTAAACCGGTTATTATTGATATGGCTGTTTCCATCTGTTATTATTTATATCATGATTATCAGCATAATAATCAATCCTGCACATACCCATATAATATACCCGGGCAGTACTCCGGCATGAGCTCCGCTGAACAGATTACTCAGCCAAAGAACAAATCTTTTTGACAGATCATAAATATCAAACCATTTTTCCTCAGCCTTTTTATACAGAACCGATAAAATCCTGAATTCCCCCAGGGTCTTATAGAATTCAGGAGTTGCATAACTTGTCTGATCCTGAATCCTTTCGCCACCGATAAAACTGTCTTCCCTGCGGAAATTCTTAAAATTCAGGATAAGATAGAATATTATTCCAAGGATGATTGAAATTATTACAAGCAGGGATACGAGTGATGAATTCCAGAAACCTGTGAACTGAAATTCTCCGCTAACCGGCATGAAAAGTTTTGGAACTATGAAGTTAGTGGCAAATATCCCGAATCCGACACAGAACAATGCGAGGACAGCTAATGGTATCCACATTAATGCAGGAACTTCGTGCACTTTTTCAAAAGCATCTTTCCGGCGGCTAAGGAAAATACCACCTATGAATTTAATAAAGCTTGCAAGTGTAAGGGCTGAACCCAGAACTGCCAATCCAAGCCACACAACCCATAGTTTACTCGCAAATTCTGGTTGTGAGCCATAATCAATTATTCCCTGATAGATCATCCATTTAGATGCAAAGCCGTTTAATGGGGGCACACCTGAGATAGACATAGCAAAAACCAGTGCTGCTGCGAATGTTACAGGCATAGCTTTCGAAAGCCCACCAAGTTCATCAATATTATTTTCACCGGTCCTGTACTCAACACATCCGGCAGAAAGCAATAATCCGCTTTTATAAAGAGCATGGTTGATCATATGAAACAGACCTGCAGCAACACCTATCATTGAACCGAGTCCGAATCCAAGAATCATATAACCTACCTGTGAAACTGCATGAAATCCCAGTAATCTCTTATAATTATGCTGGATGAGGGCCATCATAACAGCGCCAATGATCGTAGTTACTCCTATGATCAATAATAACAGCCTCATCCATTCATTAAGTATGAAGATATCCATTATAATTCGGGCAAGGAAATATATTCCAAGCAGTTTGTCGAGTGAAGCAGGCAGAAGGGCGGACGACGAAGCCGGAGCATCTTTTGCATAATCCGGTACCCACGTATGGAACGGGAAAGCACCTGCTTTTGTGAAACACCCGACCAGAAGGGCCAGAAAGGCCGTAAGGGATAGTATATTGTCTGTTGGAAGCGAAACGGCGTCAATGCTGTATGATCCTGTCAGCCTGTAAACCATCGCTATACCAATTATCATTATGGAATCAGAAGCTCCGATGAGTATCAGTGTCTTTTTTGCGGTTGCCGAACTTTCCTCATTATGTCCCGGAATCATTTTATACAGCGTAATTCCCAGGATCCCCCAGAATACCAGAAACATAATCAGGTTATCAGATAAAATGGCGCCATAAGAACATCCCATGGTTATCAAAAACCAGGGGTAATAATTTTTAACCCTTCCTTTTTTGATATATACTATTGAATAAAGGATGATTAATATGGCAAAAAGACTTATAAATAATATTATCAGCTTGCTCAGATTATCAACCGTTAAAGTGAGGAAGCTCTCCGCACCCTGTAACAGATTTTTGCCGAATAAAGCGGTACATGTCATTCCGGCTGATCTTTCCAGAGCAACCATCTGGGCGGCTGAGCTGAATAGTGAAATGGTAAAATAACCTGTAATAAGACTTATGGCAAGGGCAAAAAGCCCTTTGGCTTTGATAAATCTCCCGGGGATGGCGAATAAAACAACACCTGCCAGTATGGGAAGCAATATCAGGAATTGCAGGAATGTGCAAACAGAAGGTTGTGATACCATTGAGAAGAACTCATTCATGTCTGTCAGATAATGTTTTTCTTCAGTTCAATCGTTCTTTTAACTGATAAGTTTATCAGGTCATACGCGTTCATTATTCGTTCTCCGGAATTTATATCGTATGCCACAGCCATTCGCTCTGTGCAGCAATAGCACGGGTCAACTGCTGCAAGTGAGATGGTAGCATCTGAAATAGTTTGTCCGATGCATGACTTTTTGAAAGTGGCAATGTTTGTATAGCTCGGAGCCCGGATCTTATGTCTGACGGGTGAGCTGGAGCCATCGGAAACAACAAAATGAAATACTTCTCCCCGTGGAGCTTCTGCACGCCCTGTACCGGAACCTTCAGGTATCTCCTTTACTTTAACTGCAATCTCTCCTTCTGTTGTTTTTTCCAGACCTCCAAGGCATTGTTCAATAATTGATACGGATTCATACATTTCAAGAAGCCTTACCTTTGCTTTTGCAAAGACATCACCCTCCTCAGCGGTTATCACTTTCCAGTTTACCAGAGGATAGGCAGCATAAGGATCATCCTTTCTTATATCAATAGCCAGACCCGATGCTCTTGCCGTCGGACCGACAGCTGCATAATCAATGATATCCTGTTTTGTGAGTATCCCAACACCTTTTGTCCTCACATGAATTACCGGGTCATCCATAACGGCGCCGGTCAGTAAATCATTTTTCTTCCTGAAATCACTCATTATTTTTCTGATAGCAGGTATTTTATTATTCTCGATATCCCTTCGAACACCTCCTACTTTGAACATTGCATAGCTGTTCCTGTTGCCGGTTATCATCTCAAACAGGTCCAGAATGGGTTCACGGTATTTCCATGCCCACATGAAGACTGTATTATATCCCAGGAAATGACCCGCGAGGCCAACCCAGAGAAGATGACTGTGTATCCTCTCAAGTTCTCCAATTATTGATCTGATATACTTAGTCCTGTCTGTTATCTCGACTCCGGCAATCTCTTCAACTGCATTTGCGAAAGCAAAAGGATGGGAGGTCGAACAGATTCCGCAAATACGCTCAACCAGGAAGAAAACCTGATCGTATGTTTTTGATTCACTGAGTTTTTCTATTCCACGGTGATTATAGCCCGTTTCCCATTTAATATCCTTTACTATTTCGCCGTCACAATAAAGCTTGAATAATTCAGGCTCCTCCTGCAATGGGTGATAAGGTCCGATCGGTATGAGTGTCTTTTTGCTCATTGTCTGTCAGGTTCTTATTTGAACTCTTTCCTGTATGGATAAACACCTTCTGCCCAGTTACCTTCAGATATCAGCTTCTCCTGATTGGGATGGTTCACGAAATTGATCCCGAACAATTCATGCATCTCTCTTTCAATCCAGTTAGATGCATTGAACATATTTGAGAGAGATTCTATCTGAGGATTTTCATTATCAAGAATCACATGAATATTCAAAACAAGGCCGGTAACATCCATGCTGTAATGATAATTTATCTCAAATCCTCTTTTCGTATGTAATGCCGAAGCTATGATAAATCTTAATCCGGCACTTTTATACAAATATTCTGCCACTCTTAATATGGATTCTGGTTTAATTGAAACCGTTGCCCTCTTATCACTTTTTTTCACCACCTCAATAACCTCCGTATTGAAGTTCTCCCTTAATTTCCCAATAACCAGATCAGTTTCCATCTATTCTTTTTTCATCTCTTAACCCTAAACTCTTAACTCTCACCTCTCACAAGCCTTCGCTGAAGCTACG
>DNOQ01000150.1:0-7286 GCA_003501665.1 Bacteroidales bacterium
ACAGCCGACTGGGGTGATGTACAGCCTGAACACGGATGGGGAGTGGACTGGGATGAAAATACTCATCCGGCGATTGATATTTATGATAACGCCATGTTCATCATAACTCTTATTAATTTGATTGAAATGGTTCCTTCAGCCGGAGAAAAATGGCTTCCCGTTAAAGATTTGGTTTCAGGAAATGTGAGAAAATATCTCTGGGATGATAATAATAAGAAATTCATTCCCCATATCTACCTGGGAAAAGGATCACCCTTTCCACCCGATTTTGATGAAAATCAGATTTATTATTTCGGGGGAACTGCTGTTGCCATTGAAGCGGGCTTGCTTTCGAAAGATGAAATAAGAATTTCACTTGATGAAATGGTAAGAAGAGTTCAACTTGCCGGAGCTGCATCCATAGGGTTGACTCTATATCCGCCATATCCGGAAGGATTTTTTGTCAACAAGATCATGAATCCGGAATACAATTACCAGAATGGTGGTGACTGGACATGGTTTGGCGGAAGGATGATTCAACAGCTGATCCGTTACGGTTTTGTACAGGAAGCTTACGAGCAGGTTCAGCCAATGGTAAAAAGAGTGAAGGATAATAATGGTTTCTTTGAATGGTATTCAGTCAATAATGAACCAAGAGGATCCGGTACATTCAGGGGAGAAGCAGGTGTTCTCTTCACGGCTATACGGATGTTTGAAGAATTTGCAGAATCTGTGAAATAGAATTATTTTTTAATTATCGGCCAGTTACCCGTAAGCAATAAAGATGAAAGGACAGATCAAAGAAAATATTAACATCATTGATCAGACTTACAGCCTTCTGAAAAATAAATATAAAAGCAGATTTGAAAATCTTGTTGTTACTGAAATAAGGATCGGGGTTTACCTGACTGCCGTACGATTGTCCGATGGAAGTGCAGGAACTGCTGCCACACTGACTGAAGATCATCCGTTCTGTAAAAAGAGCAGCAGGGATTTCAGTGATTTATCACCACTTAAAATAAAAGGGCAAAGAGTTGTTGATATCCTGGAATCACAGAAAATCTCCCCGGTAATTTCATCAATAAAAACATCGGTTCTGAGTGCCGTTTCTTCAAAAATTATTCAAGCGGGGAACTATAATATCGTTGAAAACAGGGATCCTATACAACTTATAGATCTGAATTCAAAAAAAACAATTACGATCGTTGGGGCATTTCAGTCATATATAAGGAAAATATCACAGACAGGTAATACGCTTTATGTCCTGGAATTAAATGAAAATTCACTGCCAGCGGAGCAGAAGAAATATTTTATTCCGTCGGACAAATATCTGACGATCCTGCCTTTTTCAGATATTGTTATAATTACCGGGCAGACAATTGTTAACGGAACCATCGATGAGCTGCTGGCGGCAATATCACCCCGGGCAAAGGTAATTGTAACCGGTCCCTCGGGTAATATTCTGCCGGATATCCTTTTTCAGAATAAAATAAGTATTATTGGAACCATAAGGATAACCGATCCTGATGTTTTATTTGATATTGTAAGTGAAGGAGGGGCAGGTTTTCACCTGTTTGAATATTGCGCCAGGAAAATATGCATTCTAAGAGATAATGAAGCATAAGTTAAGTGAGAAATGGATCAAGGCATCAATTACCGGAACAATCTGGGCTGCATCGGAGATTGTTCTCGGCAGTTTTCTTCATAATCTGAGGGTACCGTTCAGTGGCAATATCCTTACGGCAATCGGTATAATCATTCTTATTTCGGTAAGTTATATATGGCGTGAACGGGGAATTTTCTGGCGTGCGGGACTGATTTGCGCTCTGATGAAAACATTGTCGCCCAGCGCCATAATTTTCGGCCCGATGATCGCCATATTTGCCGAATCACTTCTCCTTGAATTGTCAGTAAGGCTTTTTGGAAGAAGTATGGCCGGATTTCTTATCGGCGCCATGCTGGCAATGTCGTGGAACCTTTTCCAAAAAATAGCCAATTATATCATTTATTACGGATCAAATATTATTGAAGTATATAATAATCTGCTGAAATTTGCTCAGCGGCAACTAAGTATCCAGACCGACATTGTCTGGCTTCCGATAATATTCCTTCTTGTGATTTTTGCCCTGTTCGGATTGCTGGCAGGGGTGATTGGAATAATCGTGGGTCGGAAGATGGTGAAACAACCTTATGCAGAATTTGAAGGTTCACAGGATAAACCTGTTATGGAATTAAAAAAAAATTCGGGAGATGATTTTAAATATTCAATTATCTGGCTTTTTCTTGATATAACCTTAATGATATGTTCATTTCTGTTAATATATTACACTCCCTGGTATGTCTGGAGTGCTGCAATAACGGGTATTGTTGTTCTGTGGGCACTCCGGTATAAAAGAGCATTGCGCCAGCTCTTAAGACCCAAATTCTGGATATTTTTCGTATTTATCACATTAATTACAGCTTTTGCATTTACAGTTGCAAAGGGAGGAGAAATATCGTGGCAGCAGGGACTTCTTACAGGAATCCAGATGAACTTCAGGGCTGCGGTCATTATAGTCGGATTTGCCGTTCTGGGGACAGAATTGTACAATCCTGTAATAAGGGATTTTTTCCAGAAAACTGCTTTTAAAAACCTGCCTCTGGCACTAGAATTGTCTGTGGAGAGTCTGCCATTATTCATATCATCAATACCTGATCTGAAAAGCCTGGTAAGAAAACCCGTTTCAATATTCTATCGTGTGATCTCCCAGGCTGACAGGAGATTGTCAGAAATAAGAGATAAGAACAACAGGGGGAGGAAAATATTTATTATCAGCGGAGCTATGGGAGAAGGGAAAACAACTTTTACCAGGAATCTGGCGAAATTCTTAAAAGAGCATAATATTCAGGCTGAAGGTTTGCTGTCAGAACGAATAATGGACGGGTCTAAGACAACAGGGTATGATATTCTTGATATCATGTCGGGTAATAAAAAGGTATTTTTAAGGGAGAATGAAAAGTGCGGAGATAATACCATAGGAAAATTTTATATCTGTAATGAAGGCCTTGAGACGGGGAGGAAAATTCTGAATTCTTTCATCTTAAAGAAAACAGGAATAGTTATTATTGATGAAGTGGGGCAACTGGAAATCAGGGGAGGAGGGTGGTATGATTGTTTAAATGAATTACTGGATAAATCGCAGAATCATATTCTAATAACAGTCAGGGATAAATATGTTGATGAAGTAAAGCAGAAGTGGAATATCCCGGATGCAGTTATTTTAAATGTTGCAATTACCAGTCTGCAGGAAGCAGGGTCCATAATCCTTCAGGCGATAAGAAATTAAGGGAAAAGAATCACAATTAAGAAAAAATTTAGAATACAAAATTGAGTAACCTGAATACTATTCCTGCCAGGATTATTGCAAATGCGATTTCTATGATACATACAGCCAGCGCTTTTTTCCAGCCGAATTCTTTCCATAGCACGGATATGGTCGCAACGCACGGGACATAAAACATGCTGACAACCGCCAGGGTAATCATCTGTTGGGAAGAAAGCACCTCCGCGAATTCCGTTGTACCCAGATATGCTGCCAGCATCACGAGTATCAATTCTTTTCTTAAAATACCAAAGATCAGAAGTATCCCGGTGATTGCCGGCAGCCCCAGCCAGGTAACTGTAACAGGGCTCAAAAATGTAGAAATTGCGGGCATCCATCCTGCCAGATTGATCGCCTGGATTATTACTCCTGAGATAATGACTATAGGGGCAGCTATATAAATAAATTCTTTCAATGCCTCCCATGTCTGGTAGAGGATTGATTTTAACTGAGGCATTTTATAATCAGGCATCGGCATGATAAGTTCAACGGGCTCTCCCGGGAGTATTTTTGATGATATCTTGCCGGCAATAAAAATGATGGCCGTTGCAAAAAGATATAAGCCAAGTGCCCACCATAGACCGACATATTTTCCCACCAGGCCAAATACGATTACCGATACCGCTGAACATGGTACAAGAGTTACCAGAACTGCTGTTATAAACCTTTCTCTTTTGGATTCCATTATCCTGCATGACAGACACCCCGGCACATTACAACCCAGCCCTATAATAAAGGAAATACAACCCTTCCCGTGAATGCCCATTTTATGCATGAGATTATCCATGAGAAATGAAATTCTTGCCATATATCCCCATTCCTCGAGTATATACAAAAAAATATAGAATGGCAGAATATAAGGCAGGGCGATCTGAATAAGGGCAAGTACACCTTCAATGGCAGACCAGCCAAGGGCAGCAATAAATGTAATTCCGATGTTGTTGTTCCACCATTCGTGCCAGTTCCGGAAAACCTTGTCCAGACCTGATGAAAGCCAGTTCCCAAAGCTGAAAACGGAAAAGAACATTGCCCCCACTATCAGTATCATCACCAGATAACCGGAAAACCTGTGCGTGGTGATAATATCCAGCCAATCGTTCAACGACATCTTTTTGTGAGGGGTCATTGTCACTATTTCCCTTGTTATCTGGGAAGCAAGATGACTCCTTTCATCGGCTATCACCAGTGAGGAATCATGCCCGTGAATTTCCTCAAGCCTGGATTCTAAATGCTTTGTTTTTTCAATGATGACGGGCTTTAATTCCCGGATTATTTTTACAATTTCATTATCTTTTTCAAGAAGCTTTATTGCTATCCATCTGTGAGGATAAGGAAGTTCAATATCTTTCAGTTCAACCAATAATTGCTTTATGCAATTTTCAATTTCTTTTCCATATATCAGGTTCCCCCGATCATGTTTCTTCTCCTTAAGTTCTATCACTTTATCCATAAGATCTGTCAGACCGGTTCCGCGTGATGCCACAGTGGATATTACAGGTGTATTGATTATGTCCTGCAGTTTATCAATATCGATGGTAATACCCTTCTTTTTTGCAATATCGATCATATTCAGGGCTACGATAACCGGACATTCAAGTTCCAGTAGCTGAAGTGTGAAAATGAGATTCCTTTCCAGATTGGTGGAATCAATGATATTAATTACAACATCAGGTTTATGTTTTGTGATATATTCACGCGATATTAATTCTTCAGCCGACAATGTTGTCAGTGAATATATACCCGGAAGATCAAGGACATCAATGGTATAATCTTTATAATATAATGTCCCTTCAAGCTTTTCAATTGTTTTACCGGCCCAGTTGCCTGTATGCTGATGCAGTCCGGTATAGTAGTTGAATACGGATGTTTTACCGGTATTCCCCTGACCTGCAAGTACAACATTTATCTTTTTTTCTCCATTCATTTTGGTTCGACAAGAATTTTCGATGCCAGTCCCCTGCCCAGAACCAATCTGGATCCTGAAACCTCAACCTGTACAGGCCCGGCAAACAGAGATTTTCGTAAAACCGTGATCAATGTTCCCGGACTAATTCCAAGGTCAGCAAGCCGTTTTGTAAGATTTCTTCCGCCGTGTAGTGATACTATGATACCTGACTGGCCATCCTGCATATCAATTATGCTTTTTATTTTTCCTGATGTATTCATAAATTACATTACATGTTAAAATTCAGACATATATTCACCATTATAATAAAAATCATTTTTCCTCCACATGTCTCAATCCTTCCGCGAAGAGATTATTTATATGGATATCATCAAGTGAATAAAATGTTATTTTGCCCACTTTGCTATATTTTACCAGTTTCATATTCCGTAATGTTCTGAGATGATGTGAGATTGCAGAATTTGACGTCCCTATTATGGAAGCAATATCACTGACGCATAATTCATTTTCCTGTGACAGGGCATATATGATCTTGGTTCTGGTAGGATCGCTCATTACTCTAAATGTTTCAGCCAGGTAATGGAAGAATTTTTCGGATTTCATTTTGCTCCTAACCGATTTCACCTTTATTCCTTCGATGAATTCAGTTGCGGATGACCCTGGTTTATTTTTTTTCATTTAATATCATATATGAACAATTGTTCAATCGTTCGGCAAATATAATTAATTTTCCAGATGTATGACTCAGGCGGTATAATAATTTTAGGCACAAGGGCGCAGGGGCGGAGAGGAACAGAGGTGCAGAGGATAGATATAGTAATTGAAGTTGAATAGTTAAAGCATTTTTTATAACGGAGTGATGATGATCTTTTTGAAGAATATCTCGGCACCTTCCGACTGGATTTGTATTTTCCCTTTCTGAGGTTTTAGATTAAAGGCCTGGTTAACTAAAACTCCGTTAAGATAGATATCGATTTCATTTCCATTAACAATACATTCAATAAGATTCCATTTCCCCACTGGTTTTTCTATATCATTAATACCCCTGAAATCTCTGACATCTTTCCATCCCGGATCCCTTGCAAACCAGTTTATCCTGCCGGAATTGATTGTTACCATTTTCCCGGAAGGATTGAAAACAAAAGAATTTCCCTGTTTTTTTTCAGCGACCGGGCATGTAATGGAAAAATTGGTGCTGCCGTCCCCGACAACTATAAAATCGCCGCTTCCTCCTTCTATGATCTGGCATTCGATTGAATACATCCAGGTGCCGGATGAAGCACCATCTTCACCGACTGAATGCAGTAATATCCCGCTGTCCCTTGCCTTATCAGTACGGGGTGGGAAAGTTTGTTCTCCCCATCTGAATTTTACAGTCAGCTTATAGTTTTCGAATTCATTATTTGTTGTTATACAGCCATATTCTTCGCCCGAGATCCTTATCATTCCATTCTTCACTGTAAAAACATTCAAAGGATCAGTGTTTTTTCCTCTCTCTTTGATGTAAGTGTACCAGCCATCAAGGTTCCTGCCATTAAACAGTTTGATCCTGATTACTGCAGACTTCTCTTCCCGGATTTCAGGCAGGGCTGAATTTTTATTCAGAGGGTATGTATTTACCGGGATAATTAAAACTGCAAGGATCAGAGTTATCAGATTTTGTTTTTTCATTTATCATTAAGATTACATAATGGTCCGCTTAATTCATAAATATTCTTAATTTATTGTATTCCTCTGTGTTACTTCTTGATTGCCTTGAAGATCCTCACACAAGGGATTCACAAAGTATATGAATTTTATAAGATGGTAAAGATAATTATTCTATTGGCATTGGTCGGATTTTTTCCCCCTGCGGATCAGCCTTAATCCTTTGTCGATATAAATTGCAACGACAGTAAAAGATGCAAATACAGCCAGATACCATAATACATTTTTGAGGTTAATATTCTTTCCTCCCCGGAATTCTCCTCTTCCTCTTCCATCACGGGTCCTGAACCCTGCATCAGAAGGAATATTTTCACTTTGTTCACCAGGATCCG
>DNOQ01000150.1:7301-7730 GCA_003501665.1 Bacteroidales bacterium
TGTCCCTGACCTCTGTCCTGACCCTGGACTATGTCCTGGCCAATACCTCCCTCATTATGCTGTGTTGGATTCAATTTGAATATCCACACACTGCTTTCCCAGTAATTCAGTTTCCGGAAAGCTATAATACCGGTAGCGAGGATGGCAAGAGATAATATCGTAAAGCTAATTTTCCTTACCATTATTCGTTTTTTTAAGTTTTAACCTTTGAAGGACCCAGCTCCAGTGTAATCCTAAATGGATGCCAAACAATGCAAGAGTAATGAAAGAAGAACTTGTGTGCATTACTCTCCAGAACATTCTGGTGCCTCCAAGGTTCAGCCATGAAAAATTGATAGTTCTGGCAATAGCTATTCCACTGATTATCATCAGTACGATCCCTGCAAGAAGCATTATATCAAGAATATAATTAAACCTGGCTCTTCCGGA
>DNOQ01000562.1 GCA_003501665.1 Bacteroidales bacterium
GGAGCGACCTGTATTTAATCGGATAACAATGATAAGTTATATAAAAATGGGATTTCTTTAGAAAAAATGTCACTTTAAATTGCATTATGTACCAATTTTTGGTATATTTGAAGAAAATAACCAAAATGGACAGAAATACTTCGATTTCATTAGGAAATTACTTTTATAGATTCATTAAAAACAGAATATCTGAAGGAAGATACAAGAATGCCAGTGAGGTTATACGTGCTGGATTACGTTTGCTTGAGGAGGAGGAAAATAAACTTGCTGCAATTAAAGAAGCAATCCAGGATGGAATTGATAGCGGGATTGCGACAGAATTTGATCCAAAGTTACACCTCAATGAACTCAAAGCAAACAGAAAATTGAATGGCTAAGTACCAGCTTTCAAATAAGGCGGTTAATGACTTAACCACTATTTGGAACTATACTCTTGTTAAGTGGTCAGAGAAACAAGCAGACCAATACTATAACCTGTTAATTGACACCTTTATTGAAATCTCTAAAAATCCCGGATTAGGAAAGGACTACTCAGATATTTTTGAAAACATTCTTGGCTTTAGGGTTGGCAGGCATATTATTTTCTACAGGATAGTCCATGTAAAAGATATTGAAATAATAAGGATTTTACATGAACGAATGGATTTGAAAATCAGGCTTAAGGAATAAATTGAGTCAGGCAATTATATTTACCAGCCGGATATCATAAACTAAAAACAGTAAATGAGTATTACTTTCATAACAAACGATCAGCTTTACATACAGGCTATTGAGCCAATTGCCGGAGCATCCTCTTTTGTCTGGATCGGTACCGCCGATATAAAGGATCTGCATGTTCACTATAAAGGAACTGTTCAGTCGTTTCAGGGGATGCTTGATAGCCTGGCAAAAAGGAAAGTGGCCATTCGTCTGTTACATGCAAAAGAACCCGGACCCAATTTCAGAAAAAGCTTTGATAAGTATCCCCTGTTATGGAAGAATATGGAAAGGCAATTATGCCCGAGGGTACACTTCAAGCATATTATAATTGATGGTAAATTTGCATATTCCGGTTCCGCAAATCTCACCGGTGCAGGTCTGGGAATAAAGAGTGCCAACACCCGGAATTTCGAAGCCGGATTTGTAACAAACGATTTGAAAATTATTGAGTCAATTATGAACCAGTTTGATGAAGTCTGGCTTGGCAGGTATTGCAAAGACTGCAAACGAAAGCAGTATTGTCAGGATCCGATTATCTGATTAATACTATCCCCCCGATGAACCAAGAGGCGATTCTAAAACAAACTGAAGAACACATTAAGAATATATTTTCCGGCGAAGGTCCCGGCCATGACTGGTGGCATATTTATCGTGTCAGGAAAATCGCCATGGAAAGACACAGGTATATGGAACAATTCCTGTATCAATTATAGCAACATTCTTTTCTACAGCACTTGGTAAATTAATGCTTGAAAAGGAAATCACCATCAGCGGTGTGTTGTTTTCTTTTATCACCAGCTTTGTTACAGGCGGATACCTGCTTGGAATTTTATACTTCGAGCTTGCACGGAAAAATGAATACTACTTTTACTACAATCTTGGCATAACAAAAGCCAGATTAATAATTATGAATTATCTGTTTCACCTGATTTTGATGATCCCTGTTCTCATAATAGCTCTATATGCAAAACAAATTTGAAGCTGACAGCATAAGAAAAGCCTTCGGAGACAAACAAGTTCTTACTGACATTTACATCAAATGTCGGTCCGGGGATATAATTGGACTTCTGGGCCGGAATGGATCAGGGAAATCAACACTTCTTAAAATCCTATACGGGACATTATATACTGATTACAAACATATTTCGGTAAATGATGATATAATCAATCACCCCTTTAAAAAACGGGGTATCGTCAGCTTTCTGCATCAGGACAATTTTCTGCCAAAGAGCTTAACTGTAAGGAGTGTGATACAATTGTTTGAACATAAAACAGATGATCCCGAATTCATAAATGATGAGATTCTAAAAAAAGTATATGATACAAAAATCCGCAATCTTTCAGGTGGGGAATCAAGATACCTGGAAATTAAACTGATACTCAGTATTGACTCGCAGTTTACCTTTCTGGATGAGCCATTTAACGGTATTTCTCCTGTTCACATTGAGTTGGTCAAAGATATGATCCGTAAACACGCGTTTAAGAAAGGCATAATTTTAACTGACCATGATTACAGAAATGTTCTGGATGTTGCGAACATTTTCATGATATTGTTTGACGGAGGACTCAAAATATTAAAATCAAAAGAAGAATTAATTTATTGGGGATACCTGCCTGATAACTCGCTTATATCTCAATAAAATTAATCAATAGTGTCCGACTAAATTTATTAAATGTGAGTTAACCTATTGATTTTAATGACATTTAAATGCAGGTCGCCCCTACGGGGCTCATTTGTTTGTTTATGATTAATTTCTACAAACAGTACGTCCCTGACGGGACTTCTGTAAGACAAACTCCATAGGAGTGAACTGTTTGTAGAAATCGGTACCTTCATAATTTTAGCTCCGTAGGAGCGACCTGTTTTTAATCGGACAACAATGAAAATTAATATTAACCCTTATTTCCGGTTAAGACCGACAACATTCACATATTGCCAATCGTTAGCGGTTACTCATGCAATGGTTCACTGGTTTTATTGCTGACCATTAGCCATAATTAATACGAAAAAAAGTTATGATAAAAATTAAGATGTACCAGGTAGATGCTTTTACCGACAGATTATTTTCCGGCAATCCTGCAGCAGTTTGTATCCTTGATGAATGGGTAAGTGATGAATTGATGCAGTCTGTTGCAAATGAGAATAATCTTGCAGAAACTTCATTTGTCGTGCCAAAGGGACAGGATTTTGAAATCAGGTGGTTCACTCCGGCTGTAGAAGTTGATTTGTGTGGCCATGCTACCTTAGCGTCGGCATTTGTAATATTCAACATACTTGATTATCCTGGTAATATAATCAGATTTCATTCCCGCGTGAGTGGATTGTTATCTGTGGAAAAAACAGACGACATGCTGTTTCTGGATTTTCCGACTGATAAGCTGGAAAGGCTGCCGGAAGAGCAAAACATTGTTATAGAGAAATGTATTGGAATTAAGCCCCTTGAGTTATATAAAGGGAAGTCAGACTATTTAGCTTTAATTGAAAATGAAAGGTTGTTACAGGCTCTTCAACCCGATCTGAAAGAAATATCTGAATTGGATGCAAGAGGATTGATTGTTACATCAAAGGGAGATAGTGTAGATTTTGTTTCCCGGTTTTTTGCACCTCAACTGGGGATAAATGAAGACCCGGTAACAGGTTCTGCACATACATCCTTAACACCCTTTTGGTCAGAAAGACTGGGAAAGAACAGATTGATTGCAAATCAATTGTCAAAGAGGGGAGGACAGCTCGTATGTGAATTCAGAAATGACAGATGCAGAATTGGCGGAAAAGCCCGGTTATATTTAACAGGAGAAATAAATCTGGATTAATATGAAAGTACTTGCACCCTTGACCTCTCCTCGTTCTGTAAACTAAAACTTAAAAAGACAAAATTCAAAAATTCAAAAATCACAGAGGCTGACTTTACAGATTCTGATTTAAGTAATTCAATATTCGATAATTGTGATCTGCAAAGGACACTTTTCAGAAATACAAATCTGGAAAATGTCGACTTCAGAACTTCATATAATTATTCAATTGATCCCGAATTAAACCGCATTAAAAAAGCCAAATTCTCCCTGCTATCGATCTCAGGGTTACTTGACAAATATGACATTGAAATCGATAAATAATTCAGCTTCAGATTTATTGAATATGACTATCCTTGTGATTTTGTTTTTATTGATGGAGCACCAATGGTGAGGTTTCTTAATGATTTAATCCGCTCAATATTCAATTTATGAACAATATAGAAAGCTCAATAAAGATATTTCCGAGATAGAACAATTGGAACATGAATGACGTACTATGAAAATAAGAACCTGCCCTCACTTCACTTATAAGTATTCTATTCCTGAATATGTTAAGCAGATACTTTTTAAGGTTATATCTTCAGTCTGGAAGTGTAAAAATTGTAATAAGAAAATCACTTTCAATTCCAAAAGAAGAGTTAATGTTGCTTTCGTATTTGGCGGATGGTTTTTAGCGCTATCCGGGTTTGTTGCCCTGATTAAGAATGCCATAGAAATGAGTACATTCATCTGGATAATTATAAGTGTAGCTTATTTTATTGGCGGAATCTTAATCTTTTCTTTTAATACCTTCGAAAAAGCTGAGTAATACGTTAGTTTTAAGCAAACCTTTTACCAGCGATGATTTCATTACTTACTTAAGGGAATACAAAATTACTGGCAGATTTGATTTAATCCCGGATGAAAGATAGAATTATAATAAGGCCAATTAAAGAAACTGAGTTTGGATTCCTCGGTAAAATGCTTTACAATGCAATATTTGTTCCTCCTGGTCATGAGAGGCTTCCTGAAAATATTATTGAGCATCCTGAAATTTCAAAATATATTAAGGATTTCGGTAGAGAAGGTGATTTATGCTTTGTTGCAGAAGCAGATGGAGAATTAACAGGTGCTGTCTGGAGCAGGCTCTTTGATGAGACTAATAAAGCATATGGATTTGTTGATTCAGATACTCCCGAGTTGAGTATGGCTGTTTATGAAAAGTATCGTAGAAAGGGTATAGGAACACTTCTCCTTAAAACTATTATTAAAGCTCTTACTGAAGAAGGCTACGGACAGATTTCATTAAGTGTTGATAAAATAAATTACGCTTATGATCTTTACAAAAAGATCGGTTTTAAAGATTACAAACCGGTTGATGACTCCATGACCATGATAATGAAGCTAAAATAAGAGACAATAAATTTAATCTGATAAAAAGCATAAGTGTTTTAAAATTGACTAAGATAATGAGACGTGACCTGCAGGAGATAAAAGACAAATCAATAATTGATAAAATACTATCAACGTCAGAAATATGCCGCCTGGGCTTCATTGACAATGACAGAGCTTACATTCTGCCATTTAATTACGGTTATCAGGACGGGTTTATTTATATCCACTGCGCCAGAGAGGGGAAAAAGATAGATTTAATAAAGAAGAATAATCTGGTTTGCATTGAGATAGAACAAATTGCCAGGATTGAGAGATATGATAAAGCCTGCAAATGGGCAACTACATATCGCTCGGTAGTAGGGTATGGAAATATTGGAATAATTGCAGATTATGAGCAAAAAAGGGCGGGTTTAGATGTTATAATGAAGCACAATGGAGCAAATTCTTCTCATGATCTTAACTATGAGAAAAGCAAGGTCGACTCGATGTCAGTTTTGAAAGTTGAGATTACAGAGCTTACCGGCAAACAATCGGGTAACTGGAATGAAAATCTGGTATGAATGAACATGCACAAAGTAGCGGCTCCCGTCATATGGGAAATTCCTGAAGTTTGAACAGAGAAACAACTTAATTGTTTAATCAGGGAGTGATAAATGTTCTCTTAATATCTGATATGTCAACCATGAAAACAAAAAAGGAATTGTCACCGGAAAAACGCGAAGAATTACTCGGGATATTGAAAGCCCGTTTTGAGAAAAACATGAATCGCCATGAAAGTATTGAATGGAGTGAATTACAGGCAAGACTGGAAGTTACAACTAAGAAACACTGGTCGCTCAGTGAAATGGAAAGAACCGGCGGAGAACCAGATGTTGTTGGTTATGATAATAAGACGGGCGAATACTTTTTCTATGATTGCTCGGCGGAAAGTCCCGAAGGCCGCAGAAATGTATGTTACGATCGCGAAGGACTGGAATCAAGGAAAGAACATAAACCGGAAAATAATGCAACAGATATGGCCGCTGATATGGGCATTGAACTCCTGACGGAAGAACAATATCGTGATTTGCAGAGACTTGGAAATTTCGATACAAAAACATCCAGCTGGGTAAAGACACCGGATGAGATCAGAAAACTCGGAGGCGCACTCTTTTGTGATCGTCGGTATGGACATGTCTTCCTGTATCACAATGGTGCAGGATCTTATTATGGTGCCAGGGGATGGCGCGGCTTAATATTGGTCTGAATCTGAATACTGAAATTCAGATTTCCGGGGTAATTTTAGTGGATTTATAATACTCTTAAATTGGCATACTTCCGGAGGTTATAAAACAAATCAGATCCTTAAAATAATAAATTCAATACATAATGTTTGTAATAAAAAAATCAGAAATATTAAAGAGGAATGTATTTCTGCTGTTTGTTCTGCTCAATTCTCCGGTGGTTTTGAGCCAGAACAGGATCACCGGAATAGTTAAGGACAGCAATCTTGAAGTACTGGCAGGTGTAATTGTCTGCCAGGGCAATTCAGAAAATTGTACCATAACTGATTTAAATGGCTCTTTTCAGCTTGTTCCGGATAAGAAAAAAGGCAGTACCTTAAATTTCAGTTTTCCGGGATATAAAAGTGTATCAATAAATTTTATTGACACAATCAAAACGGACTTAATAATTCAAATGGATATTGATGACTCTGTCCTTCTTATCTATCCGGATAAAGGCCCTTTCATAACAGATCCCTCACTTAAGGGTTGGGGGTTTGTTGCATCCCTTCAATTTGATATGATAATAAATCGGTTTGGTGAGTTTTCATCCCTTCTCGGTAATGATAATATTGAGTTGATGAATAATCTAAATGTAGTTTCAGGCTGGGAGCTTTCAGCTTCATATAACAGATATCAGGCCGGGATTATTTATGGCTTTTCTGATGCCGGTAAATATGATCATGATTCCCTGGTTATGAAAACTAATACTGCCCTGTATGGATTAAGCTTTGGATTTAAAATTATTGATGGTAAGCGTTTCGTGATAACCCCGAAGATTGCTGCCAAATGGTACAGATATCGATTAGTGAATTATGATAAAGACAGGAAAATTTCATTGAACCAATATTTACTGGACAGAGATCTGGACCTGAGATTTAATCAGATAACCGGATTCTTTGGAGCCTCACTGGCTTATAAATTATACATAGATAACTTCATTTTCTCATCAGATTATTGGACAATTGGATTTTACGGAGGATACATCTTTAAATTAAATGATAATCCCTGGATTTATTCAAAACATAACCGGCTCATCGATGATAATAAAATTCGCATGAATAATTTAAATGTAGGCGTAAGTATGTCATTTGTAATTGACTAGGGTGATAATTGAACGGATGACACATTTTTTTAAAATTCCTCGTTTATTGGATAATAAGTTTGAAATCACTCAACATTTTCCTTCAGATGCAAATATATTCCATATTTCAGCGGTTAGAAGTTTTTACTTTATCACGGGAAGATATTTTGTGATGGCCGGGAAAATTGAAAAAGCTCTTAAATCCTATTTTATATTAAGTGACCTTGATAGAAATCATCAAACAACTGAAATACTTGGACAGGAAATTTTGAGCTATGAGTTGAACATCCTGAGGAAAGATTTTAAAAAAAGAGTGAAAAATAATATAAACCCAAAAAGCAGCAGATAGAAACTTTTTCAACAACTAAAAGTATCCTATAAGTATGAACCCCACTGGAAGAATAAAAACATTAATTATCCCATTACTTACATTGGTATTAATCTCTCCTGACTCCGGCTTAATTTTAAAGACATATACCAAAACCGGGAATCATAATGCCATAGCAGTCCTGCCTTTCGGACAAAAATTTATCACAGGAAGTATAGGATATCTCGATCTTTGGGATGTAGAGTCAGGGGAAAAAATCAGGACATATACCAATACCGGCAGTCATGATGCCATTGCTATACTGCCAGATGGTAAAAGATTTATAGCCGGGAGCACAGGTTACCTTGATCTTTGGGACGTTGAGTCAGGTAATAAGATCAGGACATATACTAAAACGGGCAGTCATGATGCCATTGCTATACTGCCCGATGGCAAAAGATTTATAGCCGGGAGCACAGGTTACCTTGATCTTTGGGACGTTGAGTCAGGTAATAAGATCAGGACATATACTAAAACGGGCAGTCATGATGCCATTGCTATACTGCCCGATGGTAAAAGATTCATAGCCGGGAGCACAGGTTACCTTGATCTTTGGGACGTTGAGTCAGGTAATAAGATCAGGACATATACTAAAACGGGCAGTCATGATGCCATTGCTATACTGCCCGATGGTAAAGGATTTATTGCTGGCAGTACAGGATATCTCGATCTTTGGAACGTTGAATCCGGGGAAAAGATCAGAACTTATACCAAAACCGGCAGTCATAATGCCATAGCTGTCCTGCCGGACAATAAAAGATTTATTGCCTCAGGTTCAGGAGGTTTGCATTTATGGAGGATAGATTAAGTTTAAATATTAAACACACTACCGAAGTGGATTCTTTCAGATGCCGGTAAATAAATATTAATTTTTTAGAGGATTTATTTTCAACCGGTATAATTTTTGACGATATTGATTCTATTCGAATGTTTTCTAACCCAATTCTACATTGATGAAAAAAGCCAGTATTTATCTCGTTATCCTGCTGTTTGCGGGATTTTCATCCTGTAATAAGGAAAATACAGATACAGATTTTTCCGGTCGTGATCTTATCAGCCGGATTATGACTGACGGAGAGCTTCGTAAGGAATTCACATATAATAGTTCATCTTTCATTATGAATTGAACCCGGATTAATCTTTTATTTTCCATTCAGAAAATTCTTATACTTGTCCTTTCAGGATCAGGTAACCAAAAAATATTCAGAATTATGAAAAAAAGAACAGCTGTCATTATCGGATCAGGCGGATTGATAGGTAGTAAGTTGCTGGAATTACTCCTCAATGATAATCATTTCAAC
>DNOQ01000026.1:0-6952 GCA_003501665.1 Bacteroidales bacterium
CAAACATCTTATATCCTCGCACTTAAATTCAACCTTCTTCCTGATGACCTGAGGGAAAAGGCTGCCGGATTCCTGGTAGCTGATATAAGAGGAAGACGTAATCATCTCTCAACAGGCTTCCTGGGTACTATATATATATGTCACGAACTGACAAGAGCAGGATTTACCGATGTTGCCTATGATCTTCTTCTCCAGGAAACATATCCCTCATGGCTTTACCCGGTTAAAATGGGTGCGACAACAATCTGGGAAAGATGGGACGGCCAGAAACCCGACAGCACATTCCAGGATGCGGGGATGAACTCTTTCAACCATTATGCATACGGAGCAATCGGCGACTGGATGTACAGAGTATCAGCCGGTCTTGAGACAAAAACACCCGGTTATAAACAACTGCTCATTCAGCCACACCCGACAGCAAAACTTGATTTCTCCAGAGCAACTTATGAAAGTCCGTATGGAACTGTTGCATCGGGATGGGAAAGAAAGGACGGAAAAATAATTGTGAAAGTAAAAATCCCGGCTAATTCGATGTCTACAATAGTACTTCCCGCCGGTGATCCTGCACTGGTAACAGAAAGCGGAAAACCGGTCATGGGTAATATCAGTTTCTCAGATATCAGGAAAGAGGGAAATAATACTCTTATTGAAGCAGGTTCAGGTGAATACACTTTCGAATTTGTTGAAAATAAATAATATGTCTGCGAACTCTCCGGATGGAATTTATTGATGCTCATCTTGGAGAGTTTGCGGCTCTCCTTACAGCTGTATTCTGGGCGGTCAGCGCTCTGGCATTTGAGACGGCAACATTGCGGCTTGGATCTGTTGCCGGCGAAATATTATATAAGCAGAAAGTCACCATTCCTGAATTTACAGGAGCGTTAATAAGTGTTTGCGGTGTTGCTCTTTTCTTTATATAAAGTTACGAGATGACTCCCGATGAATTAAGAAACAGGATCCCGTTGAATGAAATCAGGTTCTCAACCTCCAGATCAGGAGGTCCGGGCGGACAGAATATTAACAAAGTAAATACAAAAGTGGAACTCAGGTTTGATGTAAAAAACACAATTCATCTTACGGAAACTGAGAAGGAGAAGATTTTTTTACACCTGAAAAACAGGATCAATTCTGATGGTATACTGGTAATTAAGTCTCAGTCGGAAAGAACCCAGTACATGAACAAAAAAAGAACCACAGAAAAATTCTTCATACTTCTTGCTTCTGCACTCACGGAAAAGCGTATCCGTAAATCAACAACTCCTACGAGCACTTCGATCAGGGAGCGGTTGGAAACCAAGAAGATGCGAAGCACAATCAAGAAACTCAGGAAAGATAAAGGCTTTCCGGAAGAATGATCTACGTATTTAAAATCGCTCTTAAAGACATATTAAAATACGTAGATTATTTTCCCGGCACAAATTTTTTTTTATTTTTTTATCCGGAAATATCTTCCGGTGCACTTCTGGCATTATTGTTGTTTACCAACCTTTTTAAAAAAATTCCGTATAAGGGATTTTTAAAAATGATTTTAAGAGATATTATTAAGAAAAAATTAACGAAAAAACATCATCAGAAAGTGATAACTGAATCAGATTCCATTTTTTTTGAATGTAAATTTAAGACGCACATTAACAGTGATTTACAATGCATGAAGATCAATATGGAAGGTTGTTGTGTTGATAAAATGATTTCTCTGTTAATATTTATGATGTACAGGTGATACAATGTATTATCAGATTACATATTTTCGCACCAATTATTTAAAAAAATTATAGTATTAATTTAAAACCCAATTATCAATTATCCTTAAAAAAAAAGATGAATTATTTCATCACATGTTATGAATGCTAACAATAATGAGGCTACGGCACTCCGCCGAGAGAGCCGCCTCGTGGGTCGTTCTTCAGATGAAGAGCCTGGCGCGAAGACCATGATTTTTTCGCAAAATGAGATCCCAACTCAGTTAGTTAGCAACAGAAGTTCGGACTTCCGAAACCGCTTCTTTCCCCTAACAACTACCGACTCCTGGAATGATTGGAAATGGCAGCTCAGAAATTCAATCACAAGCATTGATGAGTTGAAAAAAATCATGAAATTATCCGAAAAGGAGATAATGGCCATCAATAATCTTAAAGGCCGTTTGCCCATGCGGATAACGCCATATTTTGCATCTCTTATCTATAACACAGGTTTTTCGCATCCGCTTCGCCGGAATGTCATACCGGTTGTCGAGGAGTTACTTCATACCAGGACGGAACAATCAGATCCACTGCATGAAAATTCATATTCTCCGGTTAAGGGGATTGTGCACCGTTATCCCGACAGGGTGCTGTTTACGGTCACCCAGGTCTGTTCAAATTATTGCAGATATTGCACCCGTTCACATTCTGTAGGCAAACTCGATAAACTTGGAAGGTCTGATTACGAGAAAGCATTCAATTATATAGCCGACCATAAAGAGGTGAGGGATGTTCTTATCAGCGGTGGTGATCCGCTAACCCTTACCGACGAGGCATTGGATTATATCCTGTACAATATAAGAAAGATTGAGCATGTCGAAATAATTCGTATTGGCACCAGGATACCGGTTGTTCTGCCTCAGAGAATAACAGACAACCTTACAGGTATTCTTAAGAAATATCATCCCCTTTTTATAAGCCTTCATTTCTCACATCCGGCTGAAATAACCCCGGAGTGTGCCGAAGCGTGTACTAAACTGGCTGATAACGGTTTTCCTCTCGGAAGTCAGACGGTTCTTCTTAAAGGGATAAATGATAACGTCCCTGTCATGAAGGACCTTATGCATAAGCTTCTGAAGATAAGGGTAAGGCCGTATTACTTATATCAGTGTGACCTTATCCCCGGCTCGGGCCATTTCAGGACTACTGTCAGAAAGGGACTCGAGATCATTAAGGGTTTAAGAGGTTATACCAGTGGTTACGCTATCCCGACATTTGTTATTGATGCTCCCGGCGGAGGTGGAAAGATCCCTTTGCTACCCGATTATGTGGTAGAGCATAATAACGAAAGAATAATTCTCCGTAATTACAAGGGTGTCTTGTGCGAATACCCTGAAAAATAGGCTGTTAATGAAAGTTGGTTTGACTTATGACCTGCGGTCGTGGTATCTCGGCCGCGGTTATTCCATGGAGGATACTGCCGAATTTGACAAGCAGGAAACCATTGATGCGATTGATACAGCCCTTAGGAATATGGGATTTGAAACAGAATCCATTGGAAATTGTTTTCAGCTTATCGGAGCGCTTGCTGCCGGTAAAAAATGGGATCTGGTTTTTAATATAGCCGAAGGCCTTTATGGCGACGGCAGGGAATCAGTTGTACCGGCAATACTTGACCAGTACAGAATACCCTATGTTTTCAGCGGGCCTGTGATCCTGGGGGTATCATTGAACAAATATCTCACAAGACTGATTGTTGCTGCAGCCGGTGTCCCGGTAAGCCCGGGAATGCTGATTTCTTCACCATCCGACATAAAGAAGTGCAATCTCGAGTACCCTCTATTTATTAAACCGGTTTCGGAAGGAACAGGAAAAGGTATAACGGAAAAGAACCTGCTCAATACACCTGCCGAACTGATTGATGTGGCTCAATATCTTCTTGCCAGGTTCAATCAGCCTGCCCTTGTTGAAGAATACCTGCCCGGAAGAGAATTTACCATAGGAGTGATCGGTTCAGGTGATGAAACATTCGCAATAGGCGGAATGGAAATAGAATGTAGTAACAATTATCCCTACTCGGTTGAATTCAAGGAAAATTACCAGGAGTATTGCAAATATATACCGATGGCGACAGAGTTCAGCGATGAGTGTAAAAAGGTTGCACTGGACGTTTGGAAAGCACTGGGAGGAGTTGATGCCGGCAGGGTTGATGTAAAGGCCGACAGAAACGGAAGGATGTGCTTTATGGAAGTCAATCCGCTGGCAGGACTTCATCCTGTACATTCCGATCTTCCGATCTTATCGGGAATGACCGGAATAAATTTTCAGACCCTGATCGAAATGATAGTCAGGTCATCATTAAAACGTCATAACCTGGTTTTATGAGCGGTAAGAAATGTTGTATTTTGTTTAATCAGCCTCACGAAAATGCATTGCCCGACGAACTGGATGTTCTGGTTCAGGTTGAATATGTTGACAGGAACCTTAAGAAAATGGGGTATAAGACATACCGTAAAGGCATTACTGCTGATTTCATGAAAGAAATAGCCGGTCTGGCAGATGACAGGCCTGATTTTGTTTTTAATCTGGTTGAATCAATTATCAACAAGGGAGAACTGTGCCATTTTATACCCGCACTACTTAACGTATATTCAATACCTTATACGGGAAACCCGGTTGAAGCCATGTTTATTACAACAAGTAAAGCATTTACTGTCAGGGCATTGAAGCAGGCAGGTATAAATAACCCGGGAGGATTCTCCCCTTCCCAGTCCGTTCAGCTTATTACCGGTAACAGGTATATTATAAAACCCGTCTGGGAGGATGGTTCACTGGGAATAACAGGTGATTCTGTATTCACCTACACTCCTGAAATGGCTGAAAAACTGAAAAAATATGATGACACACACTGGATGATCCAGGATTATATAGACGGGAGAGAATTCAATATAACTATCCTTGCGGGCGAAAGGGGTCCTGTTGTTATGCCTGCGGCTGAAATGGTTTTCAATGACTCCTGGGATGATAAGCCAAAGATAGTTGACTTCAGGGCAAAATGGGATGAGAATACTTTCGAATATAAAAATACGATAAGGGATTTCCCCGGCGATAAGCTGGATCCTGATCTGAGAAAGAGTATTGATGAAATTGCCATCAAATGCTGGAAGATTTTCGGTCTTAAAGGTTATGCAAGAGTAGATATGCGTATTGATAAAAATAATATTCCCTATGTTATTGAAGTCAATGCCAATCCGTGTCTTTCGCCCGATAGCGGACTTGATGCCGCGACGAAGGCTGCGGGAATGCCTTTTACTGAGGTTCTTGAGCATATAATCAACGATTTAAACAACTCAATTCAATATGCAAATAACTGAAGGGATCAGGCGTGAAGATTTAAAGCGCCTTGAAGAGATCCTTATTTCAACAGGATATTTTTACGATTTTGAGATCCATACGGCTCTTGAAATAGCACATCATACGATATCTGAAGGGATTGAAAAATGCGGTTACTACTGGCTTAAAGCTGTTGAAGGCGATGATATCCTTGCTTTTACTAACTATGGGAAAAATGATTTTTCTGTCCACTCATGGGAACTATACTGGATAGCAGTTCATCAGGAACACAGAAATAAGAAAATCGGGAAGGCTCTCCTTGAAGCAATTGAAAATAAGGTCAGAAACAAAGGAGGTAAAATAATCTGGATTGAAACATCCGGGCGCCCGTTATATTCATCAACAGAGGAATTCTATAAACGGAACGGGTATGAGTTTCAGGCCAGCCTCAGAGATTTTTACGGACCAGGCGATCCAAAGCAGATCTACTCAAAGGTATTGTAAATCATCAGGTTTCAGTGTTACGGTTTTATTTGATAAGATTGGCATTGTAATATTCAGGTCTTCCTGTCACCTCCTCCCCTAACCAGGATGGTTTCTCAAATTCTTCGTTTTCAGACTGCAGTTCTATTTCCGCTATTATAAGACCTTCATTTTTGTCGTGAAATACATCCACCTCAACAATATGCATTCCGTTTGGAACAAGATATCTTGTCTTGACAATTTTACCGGGCAGGCACAACTTCATCATTTCATCAGCATACGAAACCGGTATCGGTATATCCCATTCACTGCGGGTTATAGAGTTTTCCTGAGCTCTTCCTTTTACAGTAAGAAAAGCTTTATCATCTGCAATCCTTAATCTGATGATCTTTTCATCGTCAATTGACAAATAGGTCTGTATAACCTTTATCTCTCTTACAGCCAGGTGCCTGAATTCACCTTTCACAAGAAACTTCCGTTCAATTTCTTTTCCCATTTTCTGATCATTAATTTTTCTCCCACTCTCCCACTCTCCTCATTCTCCCCTTCTCCCACTCGTAAATGTCTCCACAATTTTCCTAAAATTAATTATTTTTAACGCGTTTCACGATTATTGTTTTAATAATCATTAAGATTAAAAAAAATATTATAACTATTTCTTTGTGCAACTAAGTGTCCTGGTGTCCTGGTGGCAAGATATAAATGCCACAAAGGCACTAAGGCAGTGAGATACACTAAGCCAATATATTATATTCCTGACTGCATATACAGTATTTTCAAATTTTCTTAACTGATACAAAAATGGAAGTAAAAATAGAGCCCGGCTGGAAGGAGAAGCTGAAGGATGAATTTGACAAGGATTATTTTGTTAATCTGACTGAATTTGTGAAGAAAGAGTATCTGATGACCACAATATTTCCCCCGGGAGGATTGATATTCAATGCATTTAATCACTGCCCGTTTGATAAAGTTAAAGCAGTGATTATCGGTCAGGATCCATATCATGGTCCGGAGCAGGCTCACGGGTTATGTTTTTCCGTGCGGGAAGGTATCGCTTTCCCTCCAAGTCTGATAAACATATTCAAAGAGATTGAATCGGACATGGGGTATAAAACCTTAATGACCGGGAATCTGGAAAGATGGGCAGATCAGGGAGTTCTTCTTCTGAATGCGACGCTTACTGTAAGGGCTCATCTTGCAGGATCGCATCAGGGAAAAGGATGGGAAGAGTTTACTGATTCGGTGATTAAAATTCTGAATCGTGAAAAGGATCATCTGGTTTTTTTTCTCTGGGGGGCATATGCCCAGAAAAAGGGAGAATCAATTGACAGAACCAGGCATCTTGTACTGGAATCAGTTCATCCTTCTCCGCTTTCGGCATCAAGGGGATTTTTCGGGAATAAGCATTTCAGCAGATGCAATTTGTATCTTGCTGAGCACAACATTGATAGGATCGA
>DNOQ01000026.1:6980-9776 GCA_003501665.1 Bacteroidales bacterium
GACATCCTTAACATTCCGGGTTCGGGATATTTTTCACCCCATACTGATTCCACAGGCATAAGAATAGTACGCGGATCTCCAAGCGTTGGAATAACTTTTATCTTATCCGAAACAACTTTAATGAATTTATCACGCCTGAGCTTTTTTTCTGCATTTGTTTTCCCTGCAAAATCGAAAGTAACCATTCCTCCGAATCCTCTTTCCCTGAAAAGATTTTTTGCTTCATTGTGACTTGGATGATCTTTTAAACCCGGGAACCAGACTTTTCCTATAACTTCTGATTTTTTCAACAGTTCTGCAATTTTCGAAGCATTTGCACATTGTTGCCGGAACCTGAGATGAAAAGTCATTATCTGGGTCGACAACCTGTATGCATCATCTGCCGAAAGCATATGCCCGGTATATCTCCGGTACTGAACAGCAGATTTCATCAGTCGGGTATCATTTCCACATACGGCACCGGCTGTCAGGTTGCCATGGCCGGAAAAGTATTTTGTTGCACTGTGAATCACAATATCGGCTCCATGATCTGCCGGTTTAAAAAGATAAGGGGTTGCAAATGTATTGTCAACCACGATCTTTGCCCCGTATTTCTTTGCTATATTGAAAATTCCTTTTGCATCCGGAACAACAAGAAGGGGATTTGAGATTATTTCAACATATACC
This sequence comes from Bacteroidales bacterium, assembly GCA_003501665.1. Taxonomy (GTDB): domain Bacteria; phylum Bacteroidota; class Bacteroidia; order Bacteroidales; family VadinHA17; genus LD21. The sequence goes on from DNOQ01000026.1 coordinate 7,647, forward strand.
AGCGCGGGTCTGAGATCTTTAATGACCGATTCGAACTTACTGAGATCATATATTTCATTGTCTGGATTGAAACCCCGGATATCGATGCCTCTGCGCTTTTTCAGTATCTCATCGGCAAATGAGATTGTACCACCGTATATTTCACTGAAGAAGAGCCATGGACTTTTATCTTCCGCTGACTGGAATAATGATAGTGCAATATCAATTGCTGCCATCCCCGATTGTACCAGCAGGGCCCACTTTGTTCCTTCCATCCTCTGTATTTCTTCTTCAGCAGCTTCAACTGTCGGGTTACGGTAACGTGAATAGAGATAATAATCCGGAACTCTGTGAGGGTCAGTCTCTCCCCTGTATGCCTGTTCAGTTGTTTCAGCATCATACAATTCAAAGCCTGAATCCCTGTATATGGGCATACGGGCGCTGTTAACCGTTTTTTTCTTCATGGATTATTTTGTTCTGATTAAGGTATCAAAGCTTCCTCCAGAATGACATTATTAACAGTAAGTACCTTATTGGTCATATTTGAAATATAGACCTCATATGTAATTCTCATTAGACCAATATAATGCATATATGTACTGTTTACAGGTCCTGTCGAAAATGTTTCACCATTAATTCTGGCAGTAATTTCAGCTTTGGGATATGCAATTGACACTCTCTTATATCCGGAAACCTCACCCGGATTTATTGTTCCGAGCTTTTTTACATTGCCGAGTGTATCTCTTACCCCGGCTGTATTAATCACAATATCTCTGAGTATTTCATTACCCTGTAAATTTCTGACTCTTACGTCAGTAGGACCTTCAGGTTCCCATTTTTCCTTTTTACATGCAATAACAGCAAATAATATCAATAAAAGGTAAACATACTTTTTCATTGCCGGATTGTATTTCAGATCACATTTATCAGACCTGAAATATAGCAAATTAGTTGCACAGGATCAAATAACTTCGAGGCTATTTTCAGGCACCCAGCCTTTATTGCCATCCGGCAGTCTTATTTCCCTCCAGTCACCGACTCCGTCTACAACAGTTACTTTCAGTCCTTCGTGAATCACAAAAAGATCTGTTCCACTCGCATCAGGTGAGCTTTTTCCATTGACAACCGGATCTAAAATAATTGCTTTATTGCTTTCGTGCACCAGGTTTTTATTCCTGAAAGAGAAAGCAATTGAGGAGAATGAGATGACCAGAGCAATTATTGCCAGCCAGAATCCGGAAACCTTGAGTTTATATTTCGATGTATAGAGATACAATGAAAGGAATACCAGGCACAGAATGAATGAAGCAAGGCTTATCCCTGCCCAGTTGTTTGCCGGCAGAAGTAATGAAAGATAATTATACCATCTGATAAAAAACAATTCGGGTATTTCCTCAAGGCGATCTACAACCAGGGTACGTGCGATCTGCAAATTATAATTTATATCTTCATCAGACGGTTTTTTCAGATAGGCACGTTCATAAAAAAGTATTGCCCCCGGAACATTGTTAAGTTTAAAACAGGCATTACCTATATTGTATTCAAGTTCTGCCGAGCGGAATCCGATATTATAAAGTCCGATCCATTCTTCGAGGGCATTTGAATAATCACCTGCACTGAATAATTCAGCTCCCTTTGCAAACCTCTCTTCTGCTGAATCCTGCGAAACAGCCGGAAGAGCTGCAGCCAGAAGAAAAAGGATAGCCTTTATTCTGGTAATTTTAAATTCCATCTTCATTTACATTGAATTTTCAACTGATCTGATAAACCGTGAAGCCTCATTATAAATTACAGATAATTCCGAACCTGCCGACGCCGGTGCATATCTGGCATATTCGCATTTATCCAGAATGGTTTCCAGATTTTTAATCTTTTCATCATCAACTCCTCCCGATAGTAATGCATTTACAGCACTGCTCCTTTTAAGATCCGCAACCGGTATATTGAGCTTGTCGCTGAGATAACCCCATAATGCCTTAAGTATTTCCTCGTAAAATCTGTCGGTTTCACCCTTTTTCATACAGGCTGAAGCATCTTTAAGCCTTCTGACTGCAATTCTACCGGCTCTGCGGTTCCTTACGGCTGCTATATCAGCATTTCTCCTTATGTGTTCCCTTCTTGCAAAAAGAATTATCAGGAAAATAAGCAGAG
>DNOQ01000026.1:9813-14681 GCA_003501665.1 Bacteroidales bacterium
TTCCTTTCCTTGCATGGAAGGTAAATCCGGGAGTTGTCAGCCGCTCATAGTTTCCTGTAGATGTATTGAAATATGAATAGGTGACAGGAGGAATCTTAAAATCGCCGTAATGACGGGGTATAAGCAGATATTCAAAAGTTCTTTGCCCGGATGTGCCGTTCATCGTGTTCCTGATGTCGTCGATGATTTTAGGATCATATAATTCGACATCGGGAGGGAGCTTAAGAGGCGGTGTTGAAGCCAGTTTGAGATTCCCGTTACCGGATATGGTGATTTTAAAATTAATGGCATCATTTACATTAACAGTGTCCCTGTTGATGCCTGCCTTTATATTTATCTTTCCGACTATCCCTGAGAAATCCTCAGGTTTTGAACCGGGCAAGGGTAACACGGTAATTTTAACCGGCTTGCTTGCAACTGCCTGTGGCACCGTTGTATATGTTGAGAAGAAATCTCCGAAAAATGGATCGGAACGCCCTGTTCTCTGCTGAACAAGTACTGTGATCTGAACAGGATCAATTGTAATTTCCCCGGTTACCTGCGGATAGAGGAGGAATTGCTGAATAACACCGGTACCATAAATAGTTCCGTTTATATTCTCCTGCCGGAGAGATGTCAGAGGGGGTGTTTCAATATCAGTTTTAAGAAATCCTGTAAATGCCGGATATTTTATTTCGTTGATACCTGAAAGATCGACCCGTGTGAATAGTTTAATAGTTGCAGCAATTGGTTCACCAATATAAACCTCTCTTCTGCTCAGTGCAAGGTCAATGGAAATCTGTCCGCCCTGTGGAGCGGATTGAGGCGCATTTTGCGGTTGTACATTTGCTCCCGGCTGAGCGGCTTGTCGCTGAACACTGCTTCCGGTCACATCAATCCTGAGAGAATCGGAGTAGTAGGTTTTGTTTTTAACAGTAACCGCTGCCGGAGGTATAACATATTTACCTTCGTTTACAGCCTGCAGATAATATAAATAGGTATATGAGGTTTCACGTGTTATCCTGCCGTTTATGATCTGTGTACTGGAACTGTATGACGTATGCGGACCCATAAGCTTGATGAATCCTGCAAATGATGGTGCAATGAATTCACCGTCACCCGAGTTGACACGCCATTGAATTGTGAATTGCTCCCCCGCCTGTACCGTGGAAGGATACTCAACCTGTACGGTAATGTCCTGTGCATTTACTGTCAGTGAATAAAGGAATATGAAATAATATGCTGCTGATTTTTTCATTCCTTTTTTACCATATTACCAGTTCCTGAGTGTTTTTACCTTTTGCTGCCTTGCTTTTGCAAGTTTAACCTTTTCCTGAACCTCTTTTTCATCATTTGCCAGGGAATTCAGTATCCTTTCTGCATCTTCCCTTGAAATTTCCTGTTCCCGGGCGGCCCCATTCTGCTGTTGTTGCTCCTGTTCCTGCTTTTGCTTGTCCTGCTGCTGCTGATCCTGTTCACCTTTCTGATCCTGCTGCTGATCTTTGTTGTCCTTGTTTTCCTGATCCCTATTCTGATCCTGATTTTGTTGTTGCTGCTGCTGATTCAGGAGATCCTGTGCATAAGCCAGATTATACTTGGCTTCCATATTATCCGGATCAAGCTTAAGAGAACCCTTATATGCCTCAATGCTTTCGGGAATCTTATTTGCCATCAGAAGTGAATTTCCAAGATTATACAGACCTGCTGATTTCTTCTTTTTATCATCATTCATTTCAAAACTACCTGAGAATTGTCTGGCCGCATCCTCATGTTTATTCTGCTTATATAACGCATTTCCTATGTTAAAAACGGCATCAGCCGATCCGTTGTTTTTATCAGCTGCTTTTCTGTATAAAATTTCGGATTCCCGGAATTTATCTTTTCCATATTCCCTGTTACCCTGCCGTATATATTTCTTCTCTGCCTGGGAATATGATAATAATGGCAGTAGAAGCAATAATGCGGTTACCCTGAGCCGGTGGCTTTTTAATAATGACATATATGTTTTTTCCCCTGACATATCTGCAGAAAGATCATATTTTATATCTGAACAATTTGATATTTGCCATTTTTCTGTTCTTCCTGTCCATTATCATGAATTCGGTGAACAGAATTATCAATGCTATAACGGTAAAGATTCTGAACTGATCGTTATATTCTGTATACATTGTACTTTCCAGTTCCTGTTTTTTCATCTTCCTTATTTCGTTGAATATTTCATCGAGGCCTATATTGGTATTGCTGGCCCTGACATAATTTCCTGATGCGTTAAGGGCTATTTTTTTAAGTATGTCCTCATCAAGGCGGGTAATCACGGTATTCCCCTCGTTATCCCTCAGGAAATCCTTTCTGTTGCCAACCCTGACAGGTACAGGAACACCCTCAACAGAACCTATACCGATTGTATGGATAACAATACCGGCTTCAGATGCTTTTGACGCGGCTTCCACAGGATCTTCCTCATGGTTTTCTCCATCTGTTATTATGATCATGGCTTTACTTTTCCCTTCGCCGGGAGTAAAAGACCTCATACCCAGATTTATAGCAGAGGCTATTGCTGTTCCCTGCTTTGGAACCATTTCCGGATTGATGGTTGAGAGGAACATTTTTGCCGATATGTAATCAGTGGTTATGGGGATCTGAGTATAAGCATCACCGGCAAAAACTATCAATCCGATCTTATCATTTTCGAGGTTGTCGATGAGTCGTGTGAGTGCCTGTTTTGCTCTGGTAAGTCTGTCTGGCTGAATATCTTCGGCAAGCATGGAATTACTTACATCCAGTGCAATGATTACTTCCACACCCTGTTTTCTGACCTCTTCGAGTCTTGATCCGAATTGCGGTCTTGCCAGAACGATGATCACAGATGCAAGAGCCGCCAGTACCATGAATAATTTAAGATTTGGTCTTATAGTGGAATATTCAGGCATAAGCTTTTTTACCAGTTCCGGTGATCCGAACCTTCCAAGAGCTTTATTTCTTCGCCGGTGATCTAATATCCATAAAATGGCCATTACCGGCAGCAGAAGCAACAGGTACAGGTAGTCGGGATTTGCAAATCGGAATAACTGCATCGTTTTCTGGTTCAGGTAATGTTTTTATAAATTGTTAATCTTGTAATCATTTCAAAAGCAAGCAGAATGAAGGCAATAACCGCGGGAATGAAGAATTTTTCCTCTCTCCTTGTAAATTGCCTGACATCTACCTTCGATTTTTCCAGCTTGTCTATCTCACCATAAACTTCGACAAGTTTATTATTATCGGTGGCCCGGAAATACCTTCCTCCGGTTTTCGCGGAAATCTCTTTCAGTATATCTTCGTCTATCTCAACCTGCATATTTCTGTATTGTACTCCAAATGGTGTCTGTACAGGATAAGGAGCAGTGCCCATTGAACCGACACCTATTGTATAAACTCTGATGCCGTATGTTCTGGCAATATCTGCAGCTGTTGCAGGAGCGATTTCACCTCTGTTATTTACTCCGTCAGTCAGAAGTATAATTACCTTACTTTTAGCTTCAGAGTCTTTTATCCTGCTTATCGCTGTGGCAAGTCCGTTGCCTATTGCCGTACCATCCTCAATCATTCCGCTTCGGAGTTCTCTCATCAGGTTTATCAGAACAGCATGGTCGGTGGTAAGAGGGCACTGGGTAAAGCTTTCCCCGCTGAAAACAACAAGACCCAGCCGGTCATAAGGGCGGCCTGAAATAAATTCGGTCGCCACATTTTTCGATGCCTCAAGCCTGTCGGGTTTAAAATCACGGGCAAGCATACTGCCTGAAATATCCAATACCAGCATGATATCGATCCCTTCGGTTGTTACATCCTGGTATCTGTCGGTTTTCTGGGGACGTGCCGCTACAATAATGAGTAATCCGATTGACATTACCCGTAATGCAAAGAGAAAATGACGCAACCAGTTACGGAAAGTTTTTGCAGAATTACTAAACGCACCTGCATCAGGCATTTTCAGTGAAGAAATTGTTTTCCGCTGCCTGATGATATACCAGGCAATCATGGCCGGCACAAGTAACAGCAACCAGAGAAAGGCAGGATCGGCAAAAGTAATTCCTTTCATACTTTATTTCTCCTTATTGCTGTTTTCTGAACTCACTTCCCTTATTTCTTCTTTCAGCCTGGTGATATCCACAAACTGCCATGAATTCTCAAAATGAAGTTCATTTTCCGAAGGCTCGGGCTTATATTTTGCAAATTTCACAAGATCCGAGCCGTTCAGGATATCTTTGAGTTTCATGTAGGTCTCATCTTTCCTGAATCCTGTTTTAAGCAGCTCCTCAAGGGTTTCTGAGGTTGTAAGTTCGAGAGAATAAACTCCGTACCTGTCCTCAAGGTATTGCCTGATTATTTCCGTCAGTCTTGAATAATACTGCTTAACCTCGCCTTTCTGCCATAGTTTTTGCTCTCTGAGTTTTTCAAGCTCACGGAACGCAATTACATGAGCCGGTTCTTTAATAATAACCGGTTCATAACCGGGTTTGGTTTTTCTGAATCTGCTTAGCAACCTTATAATCAGCCATACCAGTGCTCCTGCGAGAGCCGCAAGAAGTATCCATGGCAGGATTTCCATGAAAGTCAGAGGAGCTTTGTAGGGAACAATAATATCAAATATCTGAGCCGTTGAATCTCTCGGCGCTATGTTCACCCTCATTACCTGAAGCGGTGAATAATCTGAATAAAATCGCTTTATTCCTGTTTCTGTCTGCAATTCGGCATATATCGGGGGAACCTCATAGAATCCCGAATCGAATGATGTTACAAGATATCTGTTGATAATTCTTAATCTGTTTTTATCGGGGGCCAGGGTATCGGTCTGTGGTCCGGCCAGTATTTCAATATTTTTATACAGAGTATCCCGGATGCCCGCAATA
>DNOQ01000112.1 GCA_003501665.1 Bacteroidales bacterium
GTGTGGAAGATAATGTGGTGGTGACCGAAACGGGCTCGGAGAGTCTGAGCGACATGCCCCGCGGGATGAGGGTGGTGGGCTAATATCTATGGCATACGCCTATTTCTGGTCGGTCATTCGGGAGAAGAAAATTAGCGATAATAACAAACCAGTTACTGCGATTTGACTTTACCTGAATATTGATTTAAATTTGGTTTAAACAATTAAATCACTGACTATGAAGAACTTTATTTATTCAATTGGATTTCTTTTTTTTATCATTTTATTCATCCCACAAACATGTTTCAGTCAGGATACTTGTTTTGTCACAGTTAAATATGGAGAAAATCCTGATGCCGGAAAGTTTGCTGTGGTAAACGGGATCAGGATGTATTATGAAACCTATGGAGATCCAGCCAATCAACCCTTGCTATTAATTCATGGGAATGGCGGATCTATTTATGCTGAAAGATGCCAGATTGAACATTTTAAAGACAGATATTATGTAATAATTGCCGACAGCAGATTTCATGGTAAGACAGAAAACGGTTCTGAATTACTGACCTATGATTTAATGGCTGAAGACTATAATTCATTACTTGACTTTTTAAAAATAGACTCAGTCTATATCATTGGACAAAGTGATGGGGGAATAATAGGCTTGTTAATGGCAATGAATTACCCGAAAAAAGTTAAAAAGCTTGTAACAACAGCCCCAAATCTGCGGGCAGATAAAACAGCATTGCCGCAATGGTACATACAACTCGATAGGAATGATTTAAAAGAGATTGAAAAGAGAATTGCCCGGGGAGAAACATCTGCTGATATTATCAGACTAAAATCTCAGATTAATTTAATGGTCAAATATCCTAAAATAAGTAATAAAGAACTGGCAAAAATAAAGGCACCGGTTCTTGTAATGGCAGGTGATGGGGACATTATAAAACTGGAACACATTCTGGATATCTACCAGAATATTCCAAAAGCACAATTATTCATAATGCCGGGAGCAACTCATTTTATGCTGAGGGATGAATATAAAATATTCAATCAAATCGCGGAACGTTTCCTGGATAATCCTTTTATAAGGCCGACAACTAAGGAACAGCTTATTAAATAAATACTTGCTCAAGATCTGTAATTAAATATCCTTTTATACCCTCAGTCCTGATGTGCATTCGTGCTTTATTCCAATTTCAATTTGTCCGGACTTTGCCGGCTATCAAATAATGTAACTAAGTACTTTTCATATACTTTCCTGGCTGTTTCGTGAGAGTGAATTTTACCATCTTCAAGGTCTTTAAGTCCTCTCTCTATAGATTCAAGCTCTTCTTTATTAAGCGTGTCCCACCAATCCATAGACTTTAAATAATCCTCTTTGATTAATTTAAGCTTCTCAATAATTGAGATATCATTTAACTTTGATATCCATTCAATTAAGCCCAATTTCTCACTCTGAATATTCATATTAATATTTTTCACAAAGTTAATCATTCCTATTTTGCCCTGATCTCATAATTTGTTGAAAATGCAACATAGCCCCCCGTTTTTATTTAACTCTATAATAGATTCTTAATAAAAAATTGACTTCCGCTTTTTTATGGAGTAACTTTGATAATGAGTTCAAAAATGAACATGATAATCAAGACAGCTGTAAAATGAAAAAGCTTGTAATTCTCTTATTTGCTTGTGTTATTTTAACAGAATGCAACCAAACGCGGGTGGTTGATATCCGCGCTGAAGCAGAAACAATTAACAAAATCGAAGACCAATGGACTGCTGCAATCCTGGCAAAAGACATAGATAAAATCATGAGCATTTTTGCTACAGAAGCAGTCGCTATGAATGCAAATACCCCAGCCCGTATCGGGGCTCAGGCAATCCGTGAATCCCTGGAATCCTGGTTCGCTGATGCAACAATTCTCCATGATACATTTCAATCAGCCATTGACACAATTGAAGTCTCAGCATCAGGAGATCTTGCCTATGTCAGAGGTAACGCCCGGCTAAGTATCAGCACATCGGGCGGGATTGTTGAAGAAACTGACAAATGGGTTACTATCTATAGAAAGATAAACGGGGAGTGGAAAGCAATCGTTGATATCTGGAACAGTGATATGCATTTACCATCTGAATAGATCAAAATAATTGAAGTTCATAATTATGAAAACATTGTGTTTTTATGTAATATTGCTCATCGCGGCCATTCTAAGTTGTTTTTAAAGCTTGAGAATCCAGTTACACCCATTATCTAAAGCATAGGAAATAATCCGTAATTGAAAACCCGGGTAACATTCGATAAACTTTTTATTGCCGGCAGGTTTTACTCCCGGACATTTTAACTTAACTTCGAGTGCCAAGCCTTCATTAGACGACGTAGATACAATAAAATCGACCTCCTGCTTATCAGTTGTCCGCCAAAACCTGATCATATCTTTATCATATATTTCAGATAGCCGGTTAAACACATAGTTTTCAATTAATTGTCCCTGGTCTCCCCTGTCTCTGAAATCAAACAGGCGATTCAGGACAATATTTCTCATGCCGGAATCTTTAAAAAACACTTTGGGCATCCTGGTAAGCTCTTTTCTGTGGTTGGCATAAAAAGGTTTTACCAGCCCTATATGAAAACAATTCTGAAGGACGTATAGGTATTTGTCAACGGTTTTATTATCGACTCCGATGGTGTTGGCCAGTTCGTTTTTGTTAACAAGGTTTCCTGTCTGTCCGGCTAAAAGGACAAGCAGCAGATAAAATTTTTCGGGATTGGCAATTCCGGCTTCATCAATATCCTTTTTTAAAAATGCATTCTTTAATTCCTTAAGCAGTAAGACCTTTTCTGCTTTGTCATTTTCCAGGACGATTGACGGGTATCCCCCATAAACAAGGTATTCATTGAATGACTGTAAGAGTTGCCTGTAATCAGGAGAAATATATTCACTCTGGCCCCTGATCAGGTTAAGCTCATCGAGGAGGCTCCGGTAACCCCGGAATAGCAACCATTCATCAAATGAAAGCGTTTTGAGTTCAAATATCCGTTTCCTGCCGGCCAGTGAATCTTTGAATTTACTATCTATATAAAATGCGCTGCTGCCTGTTGCAATCACCTTAAGGTTTTCACCATATACATCATAGAGGTATTTAAGCAAATTTGAAGGATCCGCAGCATACTGGACTTCATCGATAAACAGAAATACCCTTTCAGCCCCTTTTTGAGTTCCGGCCAGTGATTTTACAGGCCGTTTTACAAATGAGAAAACCTCCTCAGGGTGTATGTTGATAGCTGAAAGGATGTCACGGTCCTCCAATGTGATGTAAAAAACTGTTTTGTTTTCATTTCGTAATTCTCTGTATAAGTCCTGGATAAGTGAGGTTTTGCCACTTTGCCTGGGACCAGTTATAATGGTAAATTCCTTTCTTACAAGATGTTTCCTTATTTCCGGATGGATTTTACGTTGGATATACATGTCAATTTTCTTTCAAAAATACTAAATTAAATATTTTTGGACAATAATTCCATAAATATACGATATTTTTGGATTCTGATTCCATGATTCCATACATAATAAGAATTTGTCAACTCCCTTTTAAAAAGTTTTGTGCAGATCAGGCTGGGACCTCTTTCTATTTTGCCTTAATCCCATAATTTGTTGAAATACAGCATTTCATTATTTTTAGATGATCCCATAAAAATCCGCGATAAATAATTGACTTCCGCTTTTTTATGGAGTAACTTTGATAATGAGTTCAAAAATGTACATGATAATCAAGACAGCTGTAAAATGAAAAAGCTTGTAATTTTCTTATTTGCCTGTTATTTCTTAACAGAATGCAACCGCACACCGGGTATTGATATACGCACTGAAGCAGAGGCAATCAGGAAAATCCAGGATCAATGGGAAGATGCAACTAAAACTAAGAACGTAGATAAATACATGAGTTTTTTTGCGCCGCGAGCTGTAGTGATGAACCCCAATGCTCCGATTTGTATTGGCCTTCCGTCAATTCGAAAATCCCTTGAAATATGGTTCTCAGATACAACAAATTTCCTCGATACTTTCGAAATGACAATAGATACCTTGGAAATCTCTTCCGCAGGAGATCTGGCATATATGAGAGGCCATCAAAAGCTTAATATTGGAACTGCTGGAGGGATTGTTGAAGTAACGGATAAATGGATTACAATATTCAGAAAGATAAATGGTAGGTGGAAAGCAATAGTTGACATCTGGAACAGTGATATGCCCATAATATCTGAATAGATTAAGACATTATTACACATGAAGGAACTGTATCTACTGTTATTGTTTTACCTGTGCTTTGTTCCTTTACCGGCCCAAAAGAACCAGATATCAGAAGGTGCCGAATCTATAACCATCGCTGAATTGAGAGATCACATGTTTTACCTTGCCTCGGATGAGCTTGAGGGGCGGAAATCAGGAACCCCGGGATTTGATAAAGCAGTTCAGTATGTGCCTATCGACTGGGCATATGCAGATACAAGCCGGTATGTCAACATGAGTGATCATTATCCTTTTCATTTGAAAAAGATACCGGCTGTTTTCTTTTTCAGCGGCGATAATGCTGATATACATATGCCTACAGACGATGCTGAGAAGATTGATTATGATTTCTTTCAGAAATCTTGTCAACTTGTGTATGAAATAGTAATGGAGCTGGCAAATGGTGATTGCAGTTTAAAAAACTGACCAGTAAGTACTGTCTCTGAAAGAGACAAATTTGAATAACCCCCGGTGCAACCGGGGGCAGGCAAACAACCATCACAGTTCAGCTCTGAAGGAGCTGAATATGTTTTTAGGTATTAAGTTAATACTATAGCGATAACAGTCTGAAATACAAAAAGAACGTATCGACAGTAAGTCAAAGAAGGTAGATCTGTTATGTTGTTAAAGCAATTTTCCCGGAGCTGTAAAATAAATTTTTGCATTTGGTTCAGCTATGGCTTAAATTTGATAATGAAATAAAAACCCTCTGATGCCAAGTCTCATTCCGGGTTACGAATACGACATCTTCATCAGCTACCGCCAGAAAGATAACAGAGGTGAGAGGTGGGTTAGTGAGTTTGTCGAAGCTCTTAAAACTGAGCTTGAGTCAACATTCAAAGAGGAGATAAGTGTTTATTTCGATATCAATCCGCACGACGGACTTTTAGAAACTCATGATGTTGATGCGTCACTGAA
>DNOQ01000462.1 GCA_003501665.1 Bacteroidales bacterium
AGGCTCGACCTTTCTAATATTGAATTGGTCCCTGATGAACCCGGAATATATTATTTTTACAATGAACAGGGTGATCTGATATATATAGGCAAGAGCAGGAACCTTCAGCAAAGGATCAGTACACATCTGTCAAACAACACCACTGCCCGGGCTATGGAAATGCGTGATCTTATTGCTGATATAAGCTGGGATGTCACCGGAAATGAATTGATTGCCCTTCTGAGGGAATCACACGAGATCAAGGAAAATAAACCGTTTTATAACAGAGCCCAGCGGAGATCTTCATTTCAATGGGGAATTTACACATCGGAAGATAAAAATGGTTATATCTGCCTGAGCCTCCATCGGGTAACCTGTGACGAAAATCCCATTTCCGTATTTACCTCCAGGGAAAGGGCCAGATCCAAACTTGAATCACTGGTTGAGAATTATAATCTCTGCCAGAAACTGGCTGGATTATATGAATGTGAAGGTCCATGCTTCAGGCATCATGTTGGGATCTGCAGGGGGGCATGCTGTGGAAAAGAAATACCAAAAGATTATAATATACGGGTTCTGAAAGCCATGGATGAATTTGTTTTTTCGCGGCACAACTTTTTTATTATTGACAGAGGCAGAAACGATGAGGAAAAAAGTGCCGTCAAGATCTTCAACGGCAAATATGCCGGTTACGGCTATTTTAATGTAAATGATATGGGATTCGGACTTGATGCTGTCCATGATTGCATTAAGTCATCTCCCGACAACAGGGATATACAGTGCATTTTAAAACAATATCTGAGGAACAACAGGGTTGAGAAAATAATCGAATTCTGAATGATCGCGGGTATTTCAATAACTCCTATTTTTGCTTAATGAACTGAAAAATCATAAAAAATGACTCTTTTTACAAGGACTACAAAAAACCTTATTATTAAAATAGATGAGTTTTTTGATAATGTTGAGCTGGGTATCCTTGTTTTCAGGGAAGGGATAAAATCATATATAACCAAAAATCAAACCGATTTTGACAGGCACCTTCTTAAAGTTGATGTCCTTGAAAGCAATGCAGACAAGCTTCAGAGAGCTATTGAAAACGACATGATAACCAATTCCATCCTCCCCCAGCACAGAGAAGAGGTAACCAGGCTTATTGATGAACTCGACGAGATAATCGACTCCGTGAAAAGCTCTCTCAACGATTTCAATATAGAATTGCCTGAAATACCGGAGTCACTCAACGAGCCTATCCTGAGTCTCGTTGAAGCATCTGCCAGTTCAGCCGAAGAACTCATTCCGGCTGCCCGGGCATACTTCAAGGCGCCATACACTGTGAGGGAGAAACTTCTGAAAGTGTATTATTTTGAAACTGAGACTGACAAGATATCGAAAGGAATTAAAAAGCAGATATTTCAGAAAATGCCCGAACTTGATCTGGCCCATAAGGCACATCTGAGATATATACTTCATCATATTGAGAATATCTCCGATATAGCCCAGAAAGCAGCGGATCTTCTCGCGGCAATGTCGGTTAAGATTATTACATGACATGATCCTGTTTTTCCTTATAAGCGGCTTGTTTCTGGGATGGTCACTTGGAGCAAATGATGCATCAAATGCATTCGGATCGGCGGTTGGTTCAAAGATGATCTCTTTCCGGAAGGCTGCAGTTATTGCTTCCGTTGCAGTTATACTTGGAGCGGTTATCCAGGGTTCGGGGACATCGGAGACATTGGGAAGACTGGGCTCGGTAAATGCAATAGGAGGATCATTCACCCTCGCATTTGCATCGGCTGCCACAGTTTATTTAATGACAAAATTCTCACTCCCGGTATCAACCACGCAGGCTATAGTTGGTGCAATAATCGGGTGGAACCTGTTCACCTCCAACAGAACAGATCCTGCAACCCTTACTACCATTGTCACCACCTGGATATCAGGACCGGTACTTGGAGCGCTGTTTGCCATCCCCCTTTTCATGCTGATAATTAAAATAAAAAAACGATCAGGAATGCATATTATAAGGTTTGAATCGCACTTAAGAACAGGACTTGTTATAGCCGGAGCATTTGCTGCTTATAGTCTGGGGGCCAATAATATAGCAAATGTGATGGGTGTATTTTTACCGGCCTTCAATCTTCATGAACTGAATCTCGGATTGATTACACTCTCCTCCAATCAGCAACTTTTCCTCCTTGGAGGAATGGCAATAGCAGCCGGTATAATTACCTATTCCGAAAAAGTGATGAAAACGATCGGAACAAGCATTGTTCAGCTCAATCCTGAGGCAGCAATGGTGGTTGTTCTGGCACACTCGGTTGTACTCTTTATCTTTTCATCTGCTGCATTATCCTCTCTCCTGGTAAGGCACGGACTTCCTGCAATACCTCTTGTCCCTGTTTCAAGTTCGCAGGTAATGATCGGATGCGTGGTGGGAATAGGATTATACAAGGGAGTAAGAAATATTAATTTCAGCATCCTCGGTCAGATCGCCGCAGGATGGATCGCCACCCCGGTTATAACCTGTGTGCTTACATTCTTTTCACTGTTTTTCTTTAAAAACATGTTCAACATCGATGTGGGTCACAAAATTCCCGTGGGTACAGATATACAGGAAGTAACGGTTACTGCAGATCCAAAAACTTCAGAAATAATGAGATATTTGTTGCTGGGGATCATCCTTGCAGGATTTTTACTTGCCACATATTATTATTTCCTTGAAAGAAAGAAAAGAAAAGAATTACTTCTTTCGGAAGAGAAATTCTGGAAAAATATTAAATAACTGAGAAGTACTTATAAAATGAAAAACAAAAACATTGCCGGGAAAAATGGAATTCTTTCAAGGAGAAAGTTTATAAACCAGGCTGTAACCGGAAGTACGTTTGTTATGATGATGCCATTAACAAAGGTATTTCAGGATAGTATTCAGGAGGGATCACAATGGCCTGACGATGCAACAAAATTCCGCGTCCACATGATCGGCCATGCCCATATTGATCCTGTCTGGCTATGGCCATGGACTGAAGGTATGGCCATTGTATACAGCACTTTCAGATCAGCACTGGACCGGATGAATGAAACACATGATTTTACATTTACCGCCAGCTCTGCACAATTCTATCAGTGGATAGCCGACAATGATCCGTCCATGTTAAAGGAAATCAGGAAACGTGTTGATGAAGGGCGGTGGAATATTGTCGGAGGATGGTGGATTGAACCCGATGTAAATATCCCGGGAGGCGAGGCTCTTGTGAGACAAGGTTTGTACGGTCAGCTTACCTTTCAGCGATTACTCGGGCACCGGGCAAAAGTAGCATGTAATCCCGATTCATTCGGTCATACGGGAACACTTCCACAGATAATAAGATTACAGGGTATGGAGAATTATATTTTCATGCGCCCGGGCATCCGTGAAAAGAGTTTGCCGGCAGATCTGTTCTGGTGGGAGGGACTGGATGGAACCCGTGTTCTTACATACAGGATACCTGTAAGTTATAATGACACGGGATCTGTCAGGAAACGGATCACGGATACACTGGCCCAGTTTAAGGGTCAACCGGTAAGTACATTCATGGCCTGGTACGGAGCAGGAGATCACGGCGGGGGTGCCACAAAAGAAAATATCCGTTCAATAAATGAGTTAAAAACGGAAAAGGGAGCTCCTGCTGTATTTTACAGTACTACAGACAGATATTTCAAAGAGATAAGGGAAAGTAAAAATACTGATATTCCCGTGGTGAAAGATGATCTTCAGCATCATGCAGTGGGATGCTATACTGCAGAATCGGAAATTAAAAAGGGTAACCGTCAGTCTGAAGCAGCCCTGATAATAGCTGAGAAAATATCAGCCATAGGCTCTGTCGCATGGGGATCAAACTATCCAAAAAAAGATTTTACAAAAGCCTGGCAAAGGGTATTATTCATGCAGTTCCACGACAGTCTTGCGGGCACCTCTGTTCCGGAGCACAGCCAGCATGCCCGTAATGCTTACGGATATGCCATTGATACCGCTCATCAGGCAACATATCTTGCAGTACAGAAACTTGAAAGAACAGTTCCTTCTGAAGATCCTGACTCCCAATATCTTCTGGTCTTTAATCCGCATGCATGGGAAACAACTTCAAATATTGAGTATGATTTTGGATGGAACGTCAAAAATCCTTCCAGAGTCACAGATGAATCAGGAAATTCATTACCACATCAGTGGGTCGCGGGTTCTACCGAGACAGGAAGCCGGACCAGGCTTATCACACGCCTTCAGCTTCCGCCGGTCGGCTACAGGCAGATCCGTATCTCACGGGGAGATGCAGTTACAATAAAAGACCCGGTTGTTACAGAGGAAAAATTACTTGAAAACGAATCTCTTCGTGTTACTTTTTCATATTCCGGAACAATCGGCATTTTTGACAAAAAAGCAGGAAGGGAGATATTTGCAGGAAAAGAAACCGGATGCAGGGCTCTTGTAATAAATGACCCGAGTGACACATGGAGTCATAATATTAAGACTTATTCGGATGTGACAGGTGCATTTGGGAATGCCACTTTCAAAATTCTGGAAAAAGGACCCTTAAGGGGAGCAATACGTTCCATAACAACTTATGGCAACTCACAGCTGACAATTGACTGGCTCATTACTTCCGGTTCCTCAACACTTGAGGCCAGAGTTTCACTCAACTGGCACGAGCGGATGAAGATGCTGAAGTTCTCCTTCCCTGTAAATATAGTATCGCCGGTTGCAACTTACGAAACACCTTATGGCAACATCGGGAGAACCGTGAACGGAGATGAAGATCCCGGACAGAGATGGATAGATCTCAGCGGGAACTATAACGGGAGTACCTGTGGTCTCTGCGTAATGAATGATGCAAAATATGGTTACAGCGTTCACGGTAATGATCTCAGGATTTCAGTTGCAAGGGCAGCAGTTTATGGACACCACGATCCAAAAGTACTGGATATGAATGCTGAACATATCTGGATGGATCAGGGTATACAGACATTCAGGATGTTAATGATTCCGCATACCGGCGGATGGAAGAACAACAACATTGGCAGAAGTGCGGAAGAATTTATTGCACAGCCGGTTTCTATTTATCAGGGAATTCATAACGGAAAACAACCAAAATCCGGTTCTTTCCTTGCTACGGATACTTCAAATATTATTGTAGCAGCAATTAAGCTCGCTGAAAATAATGACGATATTATTTTACGCTGTGTTGAAACGGAAGGCCTGGATTCTCCGGCAAACCTTGACCTGAAATTTGCCGGTAAAAAATGGCTGGGAAAATTCCGCCCTTACGAGATTAAAACCCTTCGCGTAAACCGTAAATCAGGACAGATTCGCGAAGTAAATCTACTCGAGGAGTAACCAAATCATCATTGACAGATGATCACTTTGTTTTACTTATAACCCTCCTGTTTTGCAGCTTAATGTTCTTTGAGGGTATAATCTCCTCCAGAATAAGCAACATATCATGATCAACGGGTGTCGAAACGGTAAGTATTGATCCGTTATCAGAACCCGTACCGTTGGAGTACTCATTCTCCACAGGATCGAACCATCGGACACTATAACTGTGGCCATCCGGCTTTTTGATTTTAATTGTCTGCTTTACCGGCAAATAGGCTAATATTGTTTTATTATCGGTTGTTTTAACAACGGAAACAAATTCATTAAAAACTTTATCGCCCGGCTGTTCAGTTAATAATTCCTGTGCAGGATAAAAGTTCCACCATGCAAATTTCGTAATGAATCCTGCAAGGTATCCGGACTGAATGGATCCCGGAAGGTTAATACTGACATCCCATGATGAAGTCCATGGTGCATCCCTGTGGTTGAGTATTTTCTCACCTTTCCTTAACCATGGCCAGATACCGTTTGCACCATAGGTTATACCTGCAATTGGTGTTGCAAAGATGCTCCAGTAACAGGCATTGCGAACATCCTTAGCAGTAATGAAAGTCTGTATCTCTTCGTAATTGGGTTCAAGGTTAATCAGGGGCCTTGGTGGAAGATATGCCCACATTTTACTCATCGGTCCTTTCGTTATCCAGTTAACTGTACCCTCGGCATTGCTGTGACTGCTCTGGTATCCTATAATATTAAGCCAGGGTTCATCTTTGTAAATCTCTCCTATCCACGATCTCCCCTGTGGATGCTGGGCAACTATGCCCTGATATTTCCCGTCAAAAACTGCCCTGCCGATTGTTTTCCATCGTTGTTCATAAGTGCCGGTGTAGTTACCATCACCACCCAGAAACCAGACCACATGATTTGCACCATATCTGGCAACAATATATCTTGCAAGCAGGATGGACTGATCGTCGGGAAGATAATAACCGGGACTTAATTCTCTTCCGGCTCCGCTCTGCAATGCCCATAAAATAACAGGTGCAGCGACAAGCCCGTATTCATTGACCCTGTCAATTTTTCTGTCGATAAGCCTGAAAAATTCAGGATTTATACTTATTCTCCCGCTTCCTTCAAATGCAACAAGTCCTTCACTGCTTTTATCACAACCTCTCCATTGTGTTGTCACCAGTTGTATAGCGGTATAATTATTATTAACCCGGTGCTGAAGATACTGGTCCCATTCGCTGTCAGTTGATTTCAAAGCTCCGTTCCATGCCGTACACGCAAGCCAGAAAAAAGGAGTACCGTCGGAATGAGTCAGAAAAAAGGTTCCTTTCGGATTGATTACCGGACCATGACGGTAGATATTCATTTCACTGCCGGCGCTCCTGCACTGAAATGTCCCTTTCTGCCCGTTCAGTCCGGTATTCTTTGAATCCGAACATAATGTTTCAAATTCCCAGGAACCTGTCTCATCGGGCATGAAACGTACTTTCCAGGCAGTGCCACCATCCCAGAATCCGTTAATTGTCTTCTTAGCTCCGGTCGGAGAAGTGAAATTAACTTCAAATGTTCTGACATCCTGAACCGGGTTTTCATAACTTACGCTGCTGATAAAACCAAGTTCAAATTTGTGCCATTTAAGAGCTTCATTCGTCTGTGCCTGAATATTTAATGACATTGACACCAGGAAAAGAATAAAAATTAGTTTTTTCTTCATATTTTTCAGAATAATTATAAGGTTTTATACTATTGATGTTATTCTGGAATAGAATCTCCAGAGTATAAATATAATCACTATTAAACGGATAACATATACAATTATTAAGAGATTCTTCGCTTCGCTCAGAATCTTATACTTTTAGTCTGACACTGGTGAAAAAATATATACTGATGAAAAATATAATTAATGAAATCAGGTCGGAGATAATCCGGAATGCCGATGAAAAAACAAAGATTTCCGGTGAAAGATTTTTTAAAGAATCAGTAAAAATATACGGATTGAAAGCTGCCCTGATTAAAGCTATGGCTATGGAATTCTATAAAAAATTACCTGACCGGAATAAGTCGGCAATATTCGGTTTATGCGAAGAATTATGGAAATCGGGATACATAGAGGAGGCAGGTATAGCCTGTGAATGGTCATATAAGCTCAGAAAAGAATATATCCCTGAAGATTTTGCCGTCTTTGAAAGATGGGTAAAAAACTATGTTACCAACTGGGCAGCATGTGATACCCTGTGCAATCATACAATTGGAACATTTATAGAGATGTATCCGTCATTTCTGAGTGAACTGAAGGTATGGGCTCTCTCAGAAAGCCGCTGGGTTAAGAGAGCTTCGGCCGTTACCCTTATTGTACCGGCCAGAAAGGGTAAGTTTCTTAAAGATATTTTCGAAATAGCCGATACCCTTCACGCTGATCAGGATGATATGGTTCAGAAGGGTTATGGCTGGATGTTAAAGGCAGCAAGCGAGGCCCGGCAGAAAGAGGTTTTTGAATATGTTATGAAGAGAAAAGGAACCATGCCCCGGACATCACTGAGGTATGCGATAGAAAAAATGCCGTCAGAACTAAAAGCAAAAGCAATGGCAAAATAGTATATATTGATTATAGCAGGCAATATAAGTATAATAGTCATTTTCGTTTTTTAAATTTGTAGAAAAAATCATCCGGATGAACCGATTTCTTACTTTTATCATTCTAATGTCTATGGCTGCATTTTCATATTCACAGAACAGGGTTACAGGTCATGATTTTGCGACCAGATCAGAAGTAATTGCCACGAATGGTATGGCTGCAACAAGTCAGCCTCTTGCCACCCAGGTTGCCCTGGATATACTTAAAAAAGGAGGAAATGCAATTGATGCTGCTATAGCCGCCAATGCCGTACTGGGACTTGTTGAGCCGACCGGCTGCGGTATAGGAGGTGATCTGTTTGCCATTATCTGGAGTGCTGACAAAAAGAAGCTTTTTGGTCTTAATGCAAGCGGACGTTCTCCCAGATCACTCAAACTGGATTATTTCAAAAAAAACGGATATGAGTTCATTCCGTCACACGGGCCGCTTCCTGTATCTGTCCCGGGATGTGTTGACGGCTGGTATGAAATGCATGATATGTTCGGCAGGATTCCGATGAAAGATATCCTTCAGCCTGCAATAAATTATGCAATTGAAGGATTCCCGGTTTCGGAAGTTATTGCATATTATCTCGACAGAAATACAAGAGCCTTACAGGATTATCCAAATATTAAGGAAGTTTATATGCCGGGAGGAAAAGCACCGGCAAAAGGTGAGATTTTCAGGAATCCTCTCCTTGCCGCTACCTATGAAAAGATAGTTAAGGGTGGGAGAAATGAATTTTACAGGGGAAGTATTGCTAAAGACATTGCAGGATTTATGAAGAAACAGGGAGGCTTTCTCAGCTATGATGATATGTCGCGCCATCATTCTGAGTGGATTGAACCTGTAAGCACTGTTTACCGGGGTTACGAAATATGGGAACTTCCGCCAAACGGTCAGGGCATTGCAGCCCTGCAGATTCTTAACATTCTCGAGGGTTATAATATTTCAGGAATGGGATTCGGTTCGGCTCAATATATCCATACTTTTACCGAGGCAAAAAAGCTTGCCTTCGAGGACAGGGCTAAATATTATGCTGATCCCCTCTTCAGTGAAGTTCCGGTGGAACAGCTTATTTCCAAAAAATATGCTGCCGAGAGGCGCAAACTGATCAATCCTGAAAGAGCTTCCAGGGTATATAACGCAGGGTTGGATGAAGCAGGTAATACAATTTATCTGACTGTTGCCGACCGGTATGGTAATATGGTTTCGCTCATTCAAAGCAATTACAGGGGAATGGGGTCAGGGATGTGCCCGACAGGCCTCGGCTTTGTACTGCAGGACCGGGGTGAAATGTTCAGTCTGGCAGAAGGTCATGCAAATGTATATGCCCCGGGCAAGCGACCTTTTCATACAATAATACCGGCATTTATCACCCGTAATGGCAAACCCTGGATCAGCTTCGGAGTAATGGGNNATTTATCACACAGGATCATCCGAACCAACCGGACAACAGATGACGGACGGTGGTATCCTTATGCTTGAAAGCGGTTTCAGAACCGAAGCAATTCAGAAACTATTGTCGATGGGCCACAGGATCCAGTGGAACCTGGGCGGTTACGGAGGCTACCAGGCAATCATGTGGGACGAAAAGAACAAAGTCTTTTACGGAGCCTCTGAATCGAGAAAAGACGGACAGGCGGCAGGGTATTAGGCGCAGGGTTTAGCGGTGAGAAATGAGTGGTGAGAGGTGAGTGGTGAG
>DNOQ01000476.1:0-9771 GCA_003501665.1 Bacteroidales bacterium
AAACATAAATATCATCAGGTGAATTCAGATAGTTATAATCAGCTGATCTCAGAAACCCGTAACCGTCAGGCATAATTTCAAGAACACCTGTATTATAGATGATACCTTCAAATTCATAAGGCTTTTCTTTCCTCTCTTCTTTTTCCTGTACCGGTAGGGATTGAGGTACAGATGGAGGTATTACCGGCACTTCAGCAACTGTTTCCCCGCTACTGATATTTTCCGGGAGTACGGTATCAACAGGAGGCATTGCTTCATCGGTTATCGGGATATCCTCTGGCGGTTCAGGAATAACTTCCTCAACGATCTTTGGAGGATCAGTATACTTTGGCTTCTCAAATTTAGACTGTCTGTCCCTTTTGTAATCAGGTCCCGGTTCCGGTCTCCATGCCGGTGACCTTCTCTCCTTACCATCATTATCCTGAGTTCTTGACGACTCAGGCTTTTCCCCGGTTTTTGAAAATGGCCCGGATTGATCACGGCGCTCATCCCCACCCCTGGGACCCGGGAACTTAAGACCGCCCGGTGAAACCGAAATCACTGATTCTGAAGGCCTGTTAAATACAGGTTTATTCGTCCTTGGTCTTTTACCGCGCCTCTGACCCTGATAACGATCCTGTTTGGATTTATCATCAGAAGGCTGATCTTTCTTCTGGACACTTTTTATTTCTGTTGCTTCAATCGCCTGCTGATCAAGGATTTTGTAAACAAGGTCCTGCTTCTTCAGCGATTCAGCTTTTTTAATATTAAGTTCTTTTGCTATTTCCCTCAATTCGGGCAACAGCTTCTTACTTAATTCAAGAATGTCGTACATACTTTATTGATAAAAATGGAATATAAAATGAGCTATATGATTTTGTTTTTGGAAACCGGATCAAGATTGATTATGAGCCAGACAGATTATGCAACGCTAATATAACATATCCTGAAAACCGGGTACAATTATAAATAAAAAAGTCAGATATCTAACAGTCTGATACAATAAAATGCAACGGTATTTAATGAAATTGAATTTTTGATTGATATTCAATCCTGAAAAACAGGGCAATGTATCATTAATAAATGGATTTACCAAAAAAAAGTGATATTATCTGTCGGATGCATACTTTTTTTTATTAACATTGTGCAACCGGAACCTGACAACTGCCAACTAACTCTGGCCTGTAATGCGACAATTAAAAATCACTAAGCAGGTAACAAACCGCGACACTCCGTCACTTGATAAATATCTTCAGGAGATAGGGCGTGTTGATCTCATCAGCCCGGAAGAAGAGGTGGTACTCGCGAGAAATATAAGGGCAGGAGACGCAAATGCACTAAGAAAACTGGTCAATGCCAATCTTCGTTTTGTGGTTTCGGTGGCAAAACAATATCAGAACCAGGGGATGAGCCTTCCTGACCTTATTAACGAGGGAAACCTCGGACTTATGAAAGCTGCATCACGTTTTGATGAAACCAGGGGATTCAAATTCATTTCCTATGCTGTCTGGTGGATCCGTCAGGCAATACTCCAGGCTCTCGCCGAACAATCAAGAATAGTAAGACTTCCTGTTAACAAGATCGGATCAATAAACAGGATCAACAAAGCCTTTGCCAGACTTGAACAGACTTTCGAACGGGAACCTACATCCCAGGAAATTGCCGATCTTCTGGAAATGATCCCTGAAGATGTAAAGGAATCGCTCAGGACAAACGGACGGACAATCAGTATGGATGCCCCGATCAGTACCGATGAGGAAAATAATATGTACGACGTAATCCAGAGTAATGACACACCAAGCCCCGATAAAACACTGATAAGAGAATCGCTTGCCTATGAAATAGAACGTGCACTCAACACCCTTTCGCCACGGGAGGCAAAAGTCCTGAAATTATACTTCGGCCTCGGTATGAAACACCCGTTCACTCTCGAAGAGATAGGCGAGGAACTTCGTCTGACGCGCGAAAGAGTCAGACAGATAAAGGAAAAAGCCATCAAAAGAATTCAGTTCACCACAAGGTGTAAAATTCTCCGGACATACCTGGGTTAAGAGTTTGTTTTTATCTTTGGGGAAAACAATTCAGATGAATCACCTTGTTTCTACTTCACTGCTTGCAGCCGATTTCGCTAATCTTTCACGGGATGTTCAGCTTGTTAACAAAAGCCGGGCCGACTGGATCCATTGCGATATCATGGATGGTCTTTTTGTACCAAATATCTCATTCGGATTCCCGGTGATTGAATGTGTTAAAAAAATCGCGGAGAAACCTCTCGATGTTCACCTTATGATAGTTGATCCTGACAGATATCTTGCCCGCTGGAAGGAAACAGGTGCCGCTGTACTGACAGTTCAGTATGAAGCATGTGTTCATCTTAACAGGACAGTTAATGAGATCCGACACCTTGGAATGAAGGCGGGAGTGGCAGTAAATCCCCACACACCGGTATCGCTCCTGAAGAATATCCTTCCATATATCGATATGGTTCTGATAATGACTGTCAATCCCGGTTTTGGCGGACAAACCTTCATCGGGGAGAGCTATAACAAGATCGCGGAGCTCCGGGGAATGATCGATAACGGTGGCTATGATGTTCTGATACAGGTTGACGGAGGTGTTGATACAGATAATGCCCCGAAACTTGTGGAAACAGGAGTCAACGTTCTGGTTGCGGGAAATACTGTTTTCAGTTCCAGGGATCCTGTTGAAACGATCAGAAAACTGAAAAACCTGGAAGTATGAATTAATCACCTTAAACGGGCTGGTGAAGATTATCCGCAGATCCTTCCCCCGAGATATTCAATTATCTTCTCTCTGTCATCAGCATAGAACCAGGTTATATCCTTATCCTTACTCCACCATGTCATCTGCCGTTTTGCAAACCGGCGGGTGTTACGCTTTATCAGTTCAACGGCCTTTTCCAATGATATCTTCGAATCAAAATAATCGAAGAATTCCTTATATCCCACACTGTTAAGAGCATTCAGCTCCCTGAAAGGCCGGAGACTTCCGGCTTCATCCTCCAGACCGTTCCTGATCATTTCGTCTACCCTCAGGTTTATCCTTGCGAAAAGCTCCTCCCTCGGCCTGTTTATACCTGTTTTAATAATCTCAAAATCCCTCGTACGTTTCTCTTTCGTCAGATATGTTGAATAGGGACGTCCTGTAGTTTCACAAATCTCAAGCGCCCTGATTATCCTTTTGGGATTCTTCAGATCCACTTTTTCATAATATGCCGGATCAAGCAGTTTAAGAATGATCCTAAGTCCTTCAATACCCTCTTCTTTGTATTTCCGGGAGTATTTATCCCTGATTTCCGGATCAACATCAGGGATATCGTCAATGCCTTTGCATACAGCATCGATGTACAAACCAGAACCTCCGGTCAGTAGTGCAACAGGATTTTTTACGAACAGCCCGGTAAGAAGCTTCAGAACATCTCTTTCGTAAAGACTGGAGCTATAGTAATCTTTTATTGAAATAAATTTTATGAAATGATGTTTTATTCCGGCCAACTGATCATCGGAAGGGACGGCTGTTCCGATTTTCATTTCCCTGTAAAACTGACGCGAATCAGCGGAAATTATTTCACATCCGAAATGTTTTGCCAGATCAATGGAAAGATCTGTCTTCCCGACACCGGTCGGTCCGGGAAGAACTATCAGAGTATTTTTCATTGGGGCATCACCGCGGCAACTAATCGTCGTCCTCTTCGTCGCTCACCGGTTCTTCATTTTCGAAATCAGGCAGTACATCTTCATCATCCCCGTCAAGGAAAAGATCATCGACATCCGGTTCATCGTCATCCTCTTCGTCGTCGGATACTATAATATTATTGTATAGTTTTTTTGAGCTGCTTCCGAATACAACCTGTTTTGGAGGCACTCCTTTGGAATTTGTGCAGACCGGGTATTCACGTCCGGCTGCTTCCCTGCCTTCACCTGTATATTCTACAAACAAGCCTCTTTCATTGAAAAAGTCGAAAACATATAACAATTTCTGGTTCTTGCGGAAAATGATATCCTCAAGTATCGTATCTTCCATCGTCGAAGACCCTGTTCCCATATCGAAGAGAGTAAACTCTTCCTCTTTCTCCCAGGTGTCTGTAGCAATGAAGAATGATGCCATCTGTGATTTATCAAATTCAAGTTCCTCCTGGATCATATTGTGAAAATCCAACAGGGTATGTGAATCAAGGAACTCAAATTCCCTCATAAACGACTCATCTTCATCCGATAAAACAACAAATTTATATACCATGACCGCTATAAGTTCGATGGGTGCAATATAATGTTTTTTATTTTACAATATTCCCGGTACTTTTTTTTTTGAAAGAAATTCCAGGGTGTCAATTCCATCTGCATAATCCCACAGATAAGGCGCCTGCGCTTTCCCAAAGGGTATGAAATTATGTCCTGTAATACACTGAATTTTCTCTTTATTGATGTCAATCCATAAATCAAGTTCTTCTTTTGAATTGTAATATGAATAATAAAGGACCGAAACCGGAGAGGATAATCTGTCATCTTCTTTACAGATGAGATAACCGGTATCCGTAAACTCCTCTTTATTTATCAGGAAAACAGCTTTATGGAAGTCATAATTGTTCGCGTATTTGTAATGATTTATTATTCCGGAAAAACGATCCCATTTTTTTGTTATTTCTGATACCTTATAACCTGCAGGCAGCCAGATTTTTGAGATATTCCTGCACCCCAGTCCGAAATATGAGAAGATATCTTTCCCCAGGTCACGAAGTTCATCATCACTTTCCGTTCCGTCAATTATTGCAATACTGTTCCTGTTCCTTCGGATTATGTGAGGGTATCTGCCGAAATAATATTCAAAATAGCGTGAACTGTTATCTGATCCTGTTGCGATAACCACATCGAAACCAGATATTTTACCTTCATTCAGAGAGATCATATTCACGAATTCAGGGTTGAACGATATGACAATATCTTTTATCAGCTCTATCAGATCAGGATCCTTTGAACTTTTTTTTGCTGTTATCCTGTTTCCTGAAATAAGGACGCTAAGAAAATCGTGAAACCCGGCGAGAGGTATGTTTCCGGCCATTATAACACCTGCATTTAAAGGCTCTGATACATCATTCAGTTCCGGATAATCCGAACACCATTTGTTAAGGTTATCCAGGGTAAGCTCATTTGCGATTACGCTTACTGATAACTTTACATTGTCGGGTGTGAACCAAAGATTTTTTATTTGCTGGTTATTAATAAGCTGATGAAGGTGCGAAGTGAATTTTGTCTGCTTCCCTGCCAACGCATCACGAAGTGTCTCACCAAGAAAGGCGAATGATTCTATCCGGTCTGATAATGTCATTACATAGTTAATTATAATCGCTGGTTTTGCCCAAGCCCAACCGGGAACCAGTAACCGGAGTTAATTTATTTCAGATGCAAAATTAAGGAAATAAAAAACTGACCCTCGTTTTCGGAGTCAGTTTTTATTCAGGTTCACTGAAGAAGACTTAAATACTGGTTTGGGGCAGTTGCTATTAATTGTTTCCTGCCGGCGTTTCAGTGGTGCTTTCGGTTTTTGGTTCAGCCGCTGCAAATGTTACTGGCACCATATACCATACAGGCACTTCGACACCTCCCTGTTTTCCGGGTTTGAATGCCGGTAACGAAGCAACCACCCTGAGTGCTTCGGCATCCAGTTCCGGATCAACACCTTTGAGGACACTTATTCTGTCGACATTTCCCTTTTCGTTAACGCAGAATCGCAAGATTACCCGGCCAGTGATATTGTTTGCTCTGGCAGTTTCGGGATATCTGATATTATCTGAAAGATACTTAAGTAACGCTGCATCTCCACCCGGAAACATAGGCATTTCTTCGACAACAACAAAAGGTTCGGAAGGAGAGTTTGAGCCAGTGACAGGCGGCGGAGGCGGAGGGGGAGGCACAGCAGCACTGTTGTCCTTAAGGGTGAAAGTAATGGGAACCATGTACCAGACTGGTACTGCAACACCTCCCTGTTTACCCGGACTAAATAAAGGAAGTGTTGAAACAACCCGGAGTGCTTCAGAATCGAGTATCGGATCAACTCCTTTAATGACGGAAGCATCCTTTACAAAGCCATCATCCATCACTTTAAAACGGATTATTACTCTTCCCTGGATATTATTATCCTTTGCTTCTTTGGGATATTGTGTGTTTTCTGCAATATATTTCAGCAGAGCCATATCTCCGCCCGGAAATAAGGGCATCTCTTCAACAACAATCCATGCATCACCTTCTTTAACCGGGGCGGGCCGGGGCGGACTTGCCGGAACAACAGTTTCTTCAGGTGTAAGAGGTTCCGTTCCTGTAAAGGAATCAAATGATTTCTTGGCACAGGTAGAGAAGATGATTAAGAGCAGGGCAACAAACGGCAAGACCAGTAGTATCTTCAGGTTTGCCGGAGCTTTGGAACGTTTTTTTGTCATCATGATCATTCGTTTTTTTATTAAGGTTGGATTGGAAAATCTGCTTGCCGGACTGAAAACCCGGGTCCTGAAAACCTGATTTAACATCAGTCCCTGATAACTTACAACCGGAATTCCGGAATTGAGACACTCTTCATCGGCCTGATACTCATGAACAGCTCTGAGGGACCGGTCATACATATAGATAAACGGATTGAACCATTGAAAGATCTTGATTAACTCCAGAAACAGGATATCAAAGAAATGATGCCGGTCCAGATGCTTCTGCTCATGTTTTATAATCTCTTCTTCCTCACCTGCACTTAACACCTCGTCAATAAAGATATGTCC
This sequence comes from Bacteroidales bacterium, assembly GCA_003501665.1. Lineage (GTDB taxonomy): Bacteria > Bacteroidota > Bacteroidia > Bacteroidales > VadinHA17 > LD21. The sequence goes on from DNOQ01000476.1 coordinate 6,764, forward strand.
GAATGCCGAAAATCCGGATACTTTGTTCCCATTGAGCCTGATTACTTTATTGTCGCCTCTGTTTCTCCTGTAAACTAACAGCATCAGTTGCAGCATTTCAACGATAAGCTTCAATCCGAGAGCGATTATGCCCGTTAAATAAATGATATTTAAAATCTTAAAAATGTTGTCCGGATTAAATATGCCCTGCCTGACTTCAGAAACTTCCGGCGTTCCACTTATTATTACTCCTGTCAGATCCTGCCCGAAGAACTGCAGGTCGAGAGGTTCTTTCGTCTGAATGGTAATCAGAGGCAGTATAAATGATGCCAGAAATGATATCAGTATGAAATACCTGTTACGGCTGTACATTGTATCTCTGCTGAGAAAAAGATTGTATGCCAGATAGAAAACCGCAAGAGCCACAGCGGCTTTCAGCATGTATAAAAACAGGGGATTCATTTTTTTGATTTTTGTTTTTTTACTTCATTCTGCATTATTTTCATTATTTCTTCCATTTCTTTAACCGAAATGTGGTTTTCCTTTGCAAAAAAGCTGACCATTTTTCCGAAAGAATTGGAGAAATAATCATTTACAAAATTGCTGAGATGTGATTTCGAATAATCATCTTTTGAAACCAGCGGATAATATTCATGCGTTCTGCCATAAGCTTTGTGATCAACAAAACCTTTGTCCTGAAGTATCCGCACAATTGTACTGATCGTATTATACGCAGGTTTGGGATCGTCGAAATGCTCAAGGATATCTTTGACGAATCCTTTTTTCAGCTTCCAGAGTACCTGCATTACCTGTTCTTCTGCCCGGGTTAGTTCTCTCATATTATCTTTAGTATTTATCGTTTAATTTGTGGAAACGCAATGCATCGAGTTTCCACTTCGTAATTCATCGCGTTTCAACAGCTAAGATATAACGAAAAAATTAGTTATGCAACTATAATATTAATTATTTTCAATTTTTTTTAAAGGATCATTAGATTCTAATCCTGAAGAATATGTACTTTTATATTTTTTAATGAAGCACTGTTAATTGGTCAGGAATACTTAAATTTTTTAACCGGCAGATTAAACAATTAGTATGAAGAAAGGTATAGTCAGGGAGAATCTGAGAATTGCCATGAGGGCGATCAGATCGAACACGGTAAGAACGGTACTGACCATTTGTATAATAGCATTCGGTATAATGGCACTGGTTGGCATTCTCACGGCTATTGATGCAATTAAGAATTCACTTACGGATCAGTTTACGATGATGGGGGCCAACTCATTCAGTATCTCATCCAGGGGTATGAATGTTCAGATTATGAATGACAGGATCAGGTCGAAGAACTATTCGCGGATATCTTACAGGCAGGCGATGGAGTTCAAGTCGAGATTTACGGAGCCGGCGTGGGTATCGGTTTCATTCCGGGCAACGGATCTGGCGACTGTAAAATTCGGTCAGGAAGAGACTAATCCCAATATCACTCTTATGGGTGTTGACGAGAATTATGTCACTGTTTCGGGTTATGAAATAGAGAAAGGTAGAGATTTTACGGTTGAAGAGCTGAGGCTGAACAGGCGGATCATAATTTTGGGAGCGGAACCCGCGAGGGCTCTTTTCCCGACAGGAATTGATCCTGTTGGTCAGGAAGTTACCATAGCGGGTCTGAGGCTTAAAGTTTCCGGGGTATTGAAGAGCAAGGGTGCCAGTGCAATGAGCGATGATAATGTCTGTTTCATTCCGATAACTGCGGCCAGGCAATATTTTTCCCGTCCCAATCAGAATTTCCGGATCAATGTCATGCCTTTAAATCCTGTCAATCTTGATGTGCTGGCAGGCGAAGCTGAGGCGGTTTTCAGGGTTGTAAGAAATCTGAATCCGATAGATGAATCGGATTTCAATATTTCTAAAAGCGATTCCATAGTCGCGCTTCTGCTTAAGAACATCAGATTTGTGACCATGGCTGCAACATTAATCGGGATNNGGAGTGAGAAAAGCTATCGGAGCCAAACCAGTGACTATAAAATACCAGTTTCTTTTTGAATCCGTGATGATAGGTCAGCTTGGCGGTATATTCGGAATAATCCTTGGGATAGTAATCGGAAACCTGGTTGCCTCTGCCCTGAAATCGAGTTTTATAATACCCTGGGTATGGGTTATGATGGGTGTGATTGTATGTTTTATCGTTGGTGTGGTTTCGGGATATGCACCGGCAGTAAAAGCCGCAAACATTGATCCCATCGAGGCATTACGTTACGAATGACCCGTATTGAAATCCCCGTGGAGGCGCCCAAATTGGGCGCCTCCACGGGGATTTCAATGTTTTATTTCATCAGCAACGGTATCAGATCCACAACCCTGCATGAATAGCCCCATTCATTATCGTACCACGACATTACCTTGACCATTTTTCCGTTAACCATGGTACTGAGTGCATCGAAGATCGATGATGCTGTTGTATGTATGACATCAGCAGATACAATGGGATCTTCGCAATATTCCAGAATTCCTTTCATGGGTCCTTCTGCTGCTTTTTTCATTGCTGCATTTATCTCTTCCTTTGTAGCTTCTTTCTTAAGAACTGCAACAAGATCGACAAGTGAACCCGTGGGAGTCGGCACTCTTACAGAAACGCCATCCAGTTTGCCCTTCAGTTCGGGAATAACTTTTCCTACTGCTTTCGCGGCACCGGTTGTAGTCGGGATCTGTGATAAAGCGGCAGATCTTGCACGTCTGAGATCCTTATGCGGAAGGTCGAGGATCCTCTGATCGTTGGTATAAGAGTGTATGGTTGTCATATATCCCACTTCAATTCCGAAAGTGTCATTCAGGACTTTTGCCACGGGAGCAAGGCAGTTTGTTGTGCAGGAAGCGTTTGAGACACACTGGTGTTCGGGTTTCAGATGATCCTCGTTAACACCCAGTACTATCATTGCATCAATTGTATCCTTTGCCGGGACGGTCAGAAGGACTTTCTTTGCGCCATTCTTCAGGTGATCGCCATACCCGCCTTTTGGACTCTCTTTTGA
>DNOQ01000476.1:9807-11223 GCA_003501665.1 Bacteroidales bacterium
CCATTAACAATAATGTTCTCGGCATCATAAGTAACTCCGGGGAATCTTCCCTGTGTTGAATCATATTTAAGAAGGTGAGCAAGAGTCTGGGTGTCTGTTATGTCGTTAATACCGACAATCTCAATATCATCTCTTTCAAAGGCAATTTTAAATACATTGCGGCCGATTCTGCCAAAGCCGTTGATAGCTACTTTAATTTTTGACATACCTTTATATTTAAATGGGTTAATAATTCAAAATCGACCACAAAAATAATAATTTTCGGAAATTCAGCAACTAAAGGTCAATGTCACTGTACTTTTTTCCTGCGGAAAAGATTTGAGATATTTGAATCCTCCGGATGAAGAGGATCAACTATTACACCGAACCTGTAACTTGCAAATATTGAGAAAAATATCGCTTTATTATCCTGGCTGTCCATTATCGGGATCTTCTTCGGGAAAGCATTTATCTGAGCTCCGATCTCTATTGCATGGATAACTTTATCCTCCCGGCTGTATTCAAAATTAAATCCTCCTTTTGCATATAATCCGGGAAGAGCTTTTATCTCATTTATCCCTTTGGTCAGTCCTGCTTTACTATAGATCATCGTGGGATCATGAACCCGTATGTCAAACTTCTCCTCTTTCAGCTGATATTCATTCAGTGTACCGCCCACGGGGTATAAAACCCTGTAATAGATTGGTTTCTGAAGAGAAATTACAGGACCCCCTGAATAGAAATATCTGATTGCTATACCACCTGCATCCTCTTTGGAAAATATCTCACGCTGATGTCCCAGCCCCCCCCTGAAGTAAACCACACTGTTAAGTTTTCCGAAGACAAATGTGCCGGTATTCTGAGCCCAGGGATTACTCGTTTTGTATTCCTTGGGATGCTTAAGTAAACCAAGGTCAAATTCCAGTATTCTCTTATTGAGATAATTCTTTCTTCTTGCTTCACGATAACCGATCCCGAAACCATCCGAATTTATAGATAATCCGAATGATCTTTCATTACGGAAAAATACCCTCTGCTGCTGATCAATTTCCCCCTGCGCGTGGAGAAATTCTGCTCCATGCAGCAGGATGAAGATCAAAATAAGCAGCTTTTTCATTCCGGCAACTGAATACTGATTGAAAGAATATGGAGAGAGACTCTGTTTCAGCCTACCTCGCCAGGCTGCTCTGTCTCAGCCTTACTGTATGCAGGGCATACTTTACTGTTGCAGGAAGTTATTACAAACAAAGTAACAGCAAATAAAACGAGTATTACAGCAACTTTCTTCATATCGATATAAAAAAATTATTTACAAAATTAAGAATTTCTGTTAAAAAACAATAACCATGCCAGATTATTATTTGTTAAATTCAATTATATCAGGGAGTTTTATTACTCCTCAATTGTATTGCATAAACAAATTAAAGCAAAAAAATG
>DNOQ01000416.1 GCA_003501665.1 Bacteroidales bacterium
CCGACGCTATTGGCAATCTCGGTAACATTGCCTGTCTTTCTCTTTAGCAGATGCGCACTTCTCTCAATCCTGAAATCGCGTATCAGCATGCTGGCGGACAATCCCGTCATTGCCTTTATTTTTCTGAAAAGATGACCCCTGCTCATTCCCAGATGCCTGTGAAGGGAATCAGTATCAAAATCAAAATCCCGGTAGTGTTCTGATATTGTTTTATAAACCTTTTTCAGGAATCTTTCGTCGATTGACAAAACTTCATCAGAGGATTTTCCCAGGAATTTTTCATCACGGTATTTCATCCTCAGCTTTTCCCTCTGTTCAAGAAGGTTTTTCACTCTTATCGCCAGTTCTTCCATATTGAATGGCTTGATTAAATAATCATCTGCACCCGTTCTTAACCCGGCTATCCTCTCTTCCTGAGTTGCTTTTGCAGTAAGCATAATTACCGGAATATGGCTGGTCCTTTCATCACCCTTAATACGGGAGCATAGTGTTACTCCATCTATTCCCGGCATCATAAGATCAGTTATGATGATGTCAGGGATCATGGTCATGGCCAGGTTTAATCCCGTAATTCCGTCTTCAGCTTCCAGAATGTTATAAATATCAGACAGATTCTCCCTGATAAATGTTCTGAGATCGGTGTTATCTTCAATGACCAGGATACTGTTTTTTTCTTCGTGAATTGAAAATTTAATTTTTCCCCATGCCGTACTGATCACCGGTTCTCTGTGAAAATCTTTAACCGCTTCCGTTACTGAGGATAATAAAGTAAATTCATCTTCCCCGAGGTGATCTTTCCCGAGGGGTAAGCGGACTGTGAATTCCGAGCCAAAACCGGGAGTGCTCTTAACATCTATTGCTCCATGGAGCAGTGTCAGAAACTCCCTTGTAAGTGAAAGACCGATACCTGTTCCGATTGTTTCTTTTTCATGGTGGCTCTCAATACTGAAGAATCTGTCAAAAATATTCTTCAGTTGATCAGCTGACATACCCGGCCCTGAATCACTTACCGTGACTTCAAGTTCAGGATGATCACTTTTCTCCCCTGAGATCGTTATGACACACCTGACTGTTCCATTGACAGGCGTAAATTTAAATGCATTTGAAAGCAGGTTTGAAACAATTTTTTCAGTTTTATCCCTGTCAAAAAAAGTATTGAATCCGTGATGGGGTATCTCAACAATATAATGGATGTTTTTGCTTTCCGCCAGTGACAGAAATTCATACACAAGCATGCGGAGATCTTTAACTATATCTCCTTCCGAAAGGATGATCTTCATCTTTCCGGAGTCGAGCTTTGATATATCCAGAAGCTGGTTCACCAGTTGCATCAGTCTTTGCCCGTTCCTTCTCATGATGTCAAGCAACTTTTCCTGCTTCTCATCACCGAAGTGTTCCTTCTTAAGCGAATCAAGCGGACCCAAAATAAGGGTTAGGGGAGTTCTTATCTCATGCGAGACATCTGTAAAGAATCTTGTCTTTGTTTCATCGATCTCAGCGAGCTGCCTGTTCTTTATTTCCAATTCAGCGGTCCTTTGCCTGACCTCCGCCTCCAGTTTCATTTTATCCCTTCTGAGCCTCATCGTCCTCAGCCTTATATACCCTATGATACCCGTAACAAGCATGAGGACATAGATTATATAAGCAACAAAAGACCTGTGCCAGGGCGAACGGATCGTGATCTCAAGGGTTTTCCCGGAAGTATTCCCGATGCCATCGTTATTATATCCCGTAAACCAGAATGTATAATTACCCGGACCCATTTTACGGTATTCCACCGACATATCCGGCACTATCCCTGATGTGTCAGTATCTATTCCCTTCATAAAATACCGGTACCTGTTATTCTCAGGATTAAGATAGTTCAGGGCGGCAAATTCAAGCTTCAGATGATTCTCCTTATGACTGAGCATGATCTTTTTAAGATCGGCAACAGGTTCATCTTCGCGATAATAATTATGGTAATCAATGCCATTAATATATATACCGGTCATATAGACCGGAGGAACAAATCTGTTAAAAGGAACCCTGGCAGGGAAAATATATACCCGTTGATCGCCAAGATAGATCATACTGCCGGATTTAGTCCTTAAAGAAGATATTGCTGAACTTGGTTCCGGGAAAGCAATTATTTTACGTGTACGATGTGTTACAGGATCAACAATGATGATGGAATTTCCCTGAGTTAACCATAGTTTGCCGTATTTGTCAAAATTCAGGTCGGTGAAATAAATCCCATAGAATTCCTCATCAATCATTATCCGGCTGAAGGTTTCATTTTCCGGATTGAATTTATATGGGCCCTTTGTGGTATTCAGTATCCATATATTTCCATTCAAGTCACGACTGATCCGGTTATACATGCTGTAACCAAAACTGGTTCCATCAAATCCTGTATAATCTTTAATTCCTGTTTTAATTATATCTGTTTTATAAAGCCCATCCATTGTGGCGATCCAAAGCTCATTCCTTTCAGTTATAACAAAATCCATAATACAGAATCCTTCCTGTACATCTGTAAGTTCATACCATGAAAGAAAAGGTTTGATCGTTTTTTTACCACCCTCTACAATAAATAATCCGTATGAGGAATAGCAGATATAAATATTACCCTGTGAATCTTCCTGTATCACGTTTATTCTGTTGACATCCGGGAATTTGATCTTCACCGGCAGCTGATATTTCATAATATAATTATCATTAACAGAATATTTAATGATACTGTTATCGAAACATCCGATCCACAAATTTCCACCGGAATCTTCAAACAAACTCATAA
>DNOQ01000362.1 GCA_003501665.1 Bacteroidales bacterium
AGAGAGGTAGCTGCACTTGCAGCTCTGATATTCGGAATATGGGGTGCAATCAAATTCTCTTCTTTCACTGCCGGTAAACTTTACGAATGGTTCGATATGTCGGGACAATATGTCGGCCTGATTGCATTCCTGATCACCTTCGGGGTGATTGTAATAATAATTCATTTTATAGGGATAATTGCCGACAGAATAATAGATGCAGTATCCCTCGGTTTTATGAACAGGGTGCTGGGAATGGTTTTCGGCCTCTTTAAAACGGTACTAATACTGAGTGTTTTCTTTGTTATTCTGAATGCTTTCCATGCACACCGGCATTTCCTGCCTGAAAAAGCCATTGAACAATCAAGATTTTTTAATCCGATTGCAGATATTGCACCTGCTATCTTTCCGATAATAGGAGAGGGAGGATATGACAAGAGCTTCGACAGGTTCAAAAAGAAATATGATGAGGAGAAGAATCAGGAGCGCGAACCCGTTGAAGTGTCAATTTAAATCCCTTTACTATATTTGCATCTCTCAAAAAAGCTTATATGAATTTTGTTGAAGAACTAAAATGGAGAGGCATGATCCATGATATCATGCCCGGGACGGAAGAAATGCTGGAAAAGGGCATGGTTGCAGGTTATATTGGTTTTGATCCTACAGCCGATTCACTTCATATCGGCCATATGGTACAGGTTATGCTGCTTGTTCATTTTCAGAGGGCCGGAAATATTCCTGTTGCTTTGGTGGGAGGTGCAACGGGAATGATAGGAGATCCTTCATGCAGATCGGAAGAGAGAAACCTGCTTGATGAAACAACACTGAGGAAAAATCAGGAGGGGATTAAAAAACAACTGGCAAAATTCCTTGATTTCAATCCTGAAAGAAAGAATAAGGCTGTTATGGTCAATAATTATGACTGGATGAAGGAATTCTCATTTCTCAGTTTTATCCGCGATATCGGGAAACACATTACCGTAAATTACATGATGTCGAAGGACTCGGTTAAGAAAAGACTCACTTCAGAATCGAGGGAGGGTATGTCATTTACGGAGTTTTCGTACCAGTTGGTTCAGGGATACGATTTCCTTCATCTTTATAATGAGATTGGCTGTAAACTGCAGATGGGCGGATCGGACCAGTGGGGAAATATTGTTACAGGGACTGAACTTATCCGTCGTAAAACCGGCGGTGAAGCATTTGCACTTACCTGTCCCCTTATAACTAAATCGGATGGTGCAAAATTCGGGAAGACCGAATCGGGGAACGTGTGGCTCGATCCCGAAAAAACTTCACCCTATCATTTTTACCAGTTCTGGCTTAATGTATCGGATGAGGATGCTGCGAGATATATCAGAATTTTCACCCTTCTAAGCAGGGAGGAGATTGAAAATCTGATTTCGGAGCATAATAAATCCCCGCACGAAAGAATTCTTCAGAAAAGACTTGCCGAAGAGGTTACCGTTATGGTTCATTCACCCGATGAATACCATGCAGCAGTGGAAGCATCACAGATTTTATTCGGGAAAGGAACCACAGAGACGCTGAAAAAGATGAATGAAACCACATTTCTTTCAGTTTTTGAGGGTGTCCCGTCATTCGATATAAAGAGAGAGATCCTGATTTCAGGTGCTACTTTTACGTCACTCTGTGCAGAATATTCACAGGTTTTCAGTTCAAAAGGGGAGCTCAGGAGGATGATTCAGGGAGGTGGCGTCAGCCTCAACAAGGAAAGAGTTGATAATCCTGATATTATGATCGGGCAGGATAAGCTGTTAAATAATAAATATCTGCTTATTCAGAAGGGGAAGAAAAACTATTTCCTGCTGAGGTTTATCTGACCTTTATTTAAGGTCGACTGCAAGTATCGACACATCATCAAAAAGGTACGGATTGGAATCGGGTATGCCAAGGTAACTCAGCATATCTTTCATATTTTGTTCAACAGACATGTCGTTTGAGATGAAACTTATGATTTCTCTGGAGCCCGTTTCAAATCCGAAATCGTCCTTAAGTTCCGAAAGGCCGTCGGTATAGCATACAATTTTGAAATGTCCCCTGATCTGTAAGGATGTTTTTCTGATCCGGGGGATGGTGTCAAGCATTCCGACGCCTACACAGGAGGAGTCAAGAAAACCTGTTTCACCGGTTGAGGTGTTATAGGTTACCGGTGCGGTATGTGCGGCATTGATATATTCAAGTATTCTGGTGTTATGGTCATAGCGGGCAACAAAGAATGTGATGAATTTTTCTCCCGCGGCATTAGTGACAACTATTGAATTAAGCCTGTGAAGGAGTTCCTCAAGATTAATATCGGCAGAGAAAAGAGCCCTGAAGCTTGCCTGGAAATTAGACATCAGTATTGCGGCAGACATTCCTTTGCCTGAGACATCGGCGATACAAAATCCCGTTTTTGTTTCGGAGAGTCTTATACAATCATAATAGTCTCCTCCTACTTCATAGTGAGGGTAGTAAAAACCATGGACTGAAATTTCAGGCCTTCGGGGAAGATGACGGCTATCCGGGATAAGCATCTTCTGCATCCTCGATGCAAGCTCCAGCTCCTTTTTAAGAGCTTCCTGTCTTAATCTTTCTTTCTGAAGGCGGATGTTTTCAATAGCGACTATAATAATATTTGATATGGTCTGAATAAAATTGAGATGCTTTAGTACCGGGCTCATCCCTTCCCCTTCTTCTTCAATATCCCCGATAAAAAGAAATGCGATCTGAATATTATTGTTATAGACGGGTACAATAATATCGACACCCCTGAAATCCATCTCGGATGAAATATATGTTATTTCCTCGAAGCCAAGCAGGGTTTCTTCAACATCAATACTTTCATATTCTTTTGGGAATCCGCCGTTGAGAAGACATTCCCAGTTATCGGATCGTTTAAAAATGAGGATTTTACCAATACCCAGGCTTTCCCTGAGGATTGATTCGTATTTCGCGAGAAGAGCTTCCGTGGGCAGATTGGCATTGATTGACATGGTTATGTCGAGCAATGCATCCAGCTTGAACTTCGATAATTTTAACCTGTCGCCCGGGGTCTTCATTTCTTCTTTTATATCACCCTTTGACGCGTTCAACATACGAACGGTCGCTGGTATTGATCTTAATTTTATCTCCTGAATTTATAAAAAGAGGCACCATAATAACAGATCCGTTTTCCATTGTTGCCGGTTTATAGGCATTGGTTGCAGTATCTCCCCTCAAGCCCTTTTCGGTATAAGTCACGTCCATTACTACTGATTGCGGGAGTTCGACAGAAAGCACGGTTTCCGTATCTGCATGAACAACGACTTCGGCACGCTGGCCCTCAAGAAGAAATTCGGGATAATCAATTACATGCTCTTCAACATGGATCTGTTCGAAAGTCTCGAGATGCATGAAATAAAATCCGATATCGTCCTTATATAGATACTGGTAAGGCCTTCGCTCAACCCTCGCCACATTTACTTTTGTTCCGGATGAGAAAGTATTGTCCAGTACTCTGCCTGTTTTGATATTTTTAAGTTTTGTCCTTACAAAAGCAGGGCCTTTCCCTGGTTTTACATGCTGAAACTGAATTATTGTATAAAGGTCATTATTGTATTCGATGACCAGTCCGTTCCTGAAATCTGCAGTGGTTGCCATAAATTTTACGTGTTCTGTTATTTCTTTTTTATATCAAGAGGGTAAATAAGTCCCTCGTAACTCACAAGATCAACTATAAATGCCCCGACAAAGATATCAAATCGTATCTTAACCGGTAAAAAATTTTTATCAGATGAAAACCAGAATGATACATCTTCTTCTGTTTTAAAGAGCCTGCCTTTTTCTGTTACAGGATTGAATTTATAACATTTGATCTTTCCCGCTCTGGTTTTAACCTCTTCAGTACCGATATAGCGCATCCGGATAGGATACAGTTCATCGGTGAACCATGTCATTATGGTTATCGTTTCGCCTTTTTTTACGGTATCGATATGTGGAAGAATACGGTTCCGGAACCAGTAAAAACATGACAGTATATCATGGATACCGGGTTGAGTTAGATGTACACCTGTAAGGTCGCTGGTAAGTATTGCAGAGTCGGTCCTGGTGGTATGATCAAAATCCACAACATTGTACCTTTTATAATTTCCCTCACTGATATTTCTTACAGATCTGACAGGCAATTCAGTGCACGGATCTATAAAACTTTCATAGATATCAAGGACTTTGAAAAGGACATCAACTATTCCCAGTGTCTTGCCGGTCAGCCTTGAATGCCATATTTCAGTTCCTGCCAGAGTGTCAGTATTCAGTTCCAGTGTGGCTTCTCCTCCGGTAATGAATCCGTAATGAATTGTATAATAAATTTTTTCACCTGGCTGGTAGGTTGTGATCTGGCTGTTTCCCGGCATAAGAAACAGAATAAGGAATATTGTTATCAGTATTATTCTGTTTATTGGCATTCTCAGAAACAGTGACAATTTTCAGACCAGTTAATTCCCCAGGACATTTTTTACAGGTTTCGAAGTTAAAAAATCTTTCAGATAAAATGGTTCAAAATATGCCACATCTTCAAAATCTCTTTCTGAGAGTGCTTCTGATGCGGGCTTGCACATTGAAGAAGCAGATATATTGTAACCGGATTCATATATGATATTTTGTCTTTTTATCACATCTTTACATTTTTCAGCGCCGTCGCCGAAAAGAAATATTCTCGATGATTCAGGATATTCACTGAAAGATTCATTAGTCATTATTTCAGCTTTTAAATTCCTGACAATTTTCCCCTCATGGTTAAAAACAGCTGAATAGACTTCCATTCTTCTTGCATCCAGGAGAGGGCAAAAGAGGTCATATGAGGTGAATGTGTATTTTCCCTTTATGTAATCGTAAAAGCCATGGAACATTGAAAACGTTGTTTCAATGCCTATCAGGGGTAAAGAAGCTGCGTAAGCGATACCCTTTGCTGCAGAGACTCCAATTCTGAGTCCGGTATAGGACCCCGGGCCTTTACTGACAGCAACAGCATCAAGGTCTGCAACACTGATACCTGCTTCGTGAAGCAAATCCTGTATAAAAAGTGTGAGCAATGATGCGTGTGACCGTCCTTCGTTACTCTCCTTTAATGACAGTACGGCGTTGTTGTCACACAATGCAACTGAGCACAGGCTGGTGGCAGTTTCAATACATAAAATCATTTCAGGGAAAGGATTGCCTTAAATTATTTCACGTTAAAAAGATCCTCCTTTTTTACTATTTCAATAAGGGTGCTGTCGGACAGTTTTTTGCTTATCGCGCTGAAAGGTGCTGAAATAACTCTTGAACTGTCTTCGAGACCTGAAATTATCTCGATATAATTATTATCCTGGATACCGGTTCTGACATCCTTTGCAAGGGCATATTTCCCGTCAGTGGCAAATACAAGTGTTCTTATATCTTCCCTTGCAGATTTAAAATGAACTTTCGAAGTATCCATTCGTGTAGTGACCGACTGAATAGGTACTGTAAGGATTCCCTCTTTTCTTTCTGTCTGTATTTCCACGGTTGTTGACATTCCGGGCCTGAAAGGATTGCCGCCTGCAGCAGAGAGGTTTTTATACGATTCCGGAAGAATAAAGATTTTAACATCGAAATTTGTCACCTGATCAGCTGATACACCGGTTGTTTTTGCAGAATTGGCTATTTCGGTGACTATACCCCGGAATTTATCATTAAGATACGCGTCAACCTGAATCAGTGCAGTATCTCCCTGGGTTACCCTCACGATATCATTTTCATTGACTTCGACCCTTGCTTCCATTCTTGAAAGATCAGCGATACGGAGTATTTCTGTTCCGGCCATCAGATTTGTTCCGGCAACCCTTTCTCCAAGCTCCACCAGAAGCATTGAAACGGTTCCCGTCATGGGTGAATAAATTGATGTCTTGACAAGATTTTCATTGGCTTCCTTAAGTGATGCTTCTGAACTTATGACCGAGTACCTTGCAGCATCAACCTCAGATTTTGCCACATTATATGATGCTTCTGCCTGTTCATATTCCGATTCCGATATAGTCTGTTCCTCAAAAAGCTGCTTTGTCCTTTTGAAGGATAATTCAGCCTGGGTAAACTGTGCTTGAGCCTGCGCCAGTCGTGCCCGGGCAGAGCTTATTGCAGCAACCGAGCGGTCTCTCTGTGAAATATAGATATCGGGCTTGATCCTCA
>DNOQ01000583.1 GCA_003501665.1 Bacteroidales bacterium
GTTCCCGAAATAATGTATTGTCCGTCGGAACTGAATTGAATGGCAACAACAGGTCCGTCGTTATCTGAAAGTACCACCGGAAGCTGGGAAAGATCTGCCGGATTCGTAATATTATAGATCCTTATACATTTATCACTGCCCGCTGTAGCCATCTGGCCAAGTATGTTATTGAACCGGATGTCATTTACCTGTCCGGCATGTGCCCTGATGCCCGAAATTATGCGCCTTGTACCGACGTCCCACAATTCCACAAAACCGTATATGTTCCCTATAGCAAGAATCCCATCGCCGTATTTAAACCTTATAACATTTATGTTCTTCAATTCAGTTTCCAGTCTGAAATGATCCTGACTTAATTCCGGATACCATATCATGACAGTTCCAAGTGAGGTGATCCCGGCTATAAATTCTCCATTGTATGAAATATCCGCCTTATTTATCTGAGTTTCCGGAAGGGTTATATTTGTACATGTTTTGGCATTGAGATCCCATTTAAGCACTCTGCCGTCGAGAGAAGCAGAATAAAGGTAATTTCCGTCGGGTGAAAAGTTCAGTGAATTAATCCTGTCAGTATGAGCTGTAAGTTTGTACTGAATTCCTGACGATTTAAGAGGAATCATATGAATTGATGAATTACCTTCTCCTGCAGCAAGCCAGGAGGCATCAGGATTCACCGCAAGAACCTCTATCATCTTATCTCCCGTATATGCCGTTTGTGCACTGCGCGAATCATTGTTAAATGTCCATCTCAATATCCTGCCGTCATTACCTGATGTATAGAACTCCTGATCGCCCGGAATGAAGGCAATGCTTTTGATCTGACCCTTATATCCTTCAAAAGTTCTGAATCCTTCACCATATTGTTTTACGACATTATAGAGTCCGTTATAAATATCCGGATCATTCTCAACGCCTCCGTTATTTTTATTGAAAATATATGCCTGGTATGCGAGCAGTGTCTGAAGGTCTTTCTGGCCGTTAAGTTGCAATGATTTAAGAGACATTGATTTACTTAACGACAACATTCTGAGTCGTAATGCATTATTTTTCTGTCCGGTTACAGATGCAATGACCTGACCGGCCCTCATAACAGCATTTTGAGCAGAATCGGCATCTCTCTGAGCCATATAAAGGCGCGACTGGATAATTTCTTTTTGTTTAAGAGCTTCTTCAGCATCTTTTCTTGCTGCAAGAGCTCCGGAATCTGACAGCTGAAGTTTCATAATTGCAGCCGTCGCTGACGAATCAGCTTTTATTTTTTCATATTCGGCAAGAATCCGTTGTTTTTCAGCAAGCTCTGTTTGCCTGTCGGCCGTAACTTTCTGTATCAGGGCCGAAATCATTAATCCAAGAGCAATTATTGTTGCACCACCGAATAAGATTGCCATTATTCTGGTGCGCTTGATTTTGTTTTTCTGGAGTTTCAGTTTTCTTTCTTCTTCATCGAGATATTCTTTTTCGCTTGTACGGAGGTAAACCATCGCCCTTTCGAATGCCGGATCATATCGTCTTGCCCATTTCAGTGTGGGTTTTTCCCTGTCGCGCCAGTTTATGGCAAGCTGAAGGTCGGGAGGTGTCATTAATCCTGCTTTACCGTGTTGATACATCGAGGAAGCTTCAGATAATCTGAGGTACATCTGTATTGATGCAGCCTCCTCGTCAACCCAGCCATTGAGCCTGTCCCACAATCTGATAAGGCTCTCATGCGACAGATCGATTACAGAGTCGTCATTTATCGGGATATGTATTCCCGGTGTGATGAATGATCTTGAAGGTTTCCTGAACTTATCGATAACGGAAATAAGTTCTTCATCAGAACAATCAATTATGGATTTCAGGGTTGAAAAGACTGTCGGCCGCCTGATACCTCTGTTATCAGGTCCTTTTTCAGTTATGGCCCTGAACATCTTTCTGCAGATCTCCCTTCCCCTGTTGTCAAGTTCTCCGAAAGCTTCATCAGCATGCCTCGACATTGCATTTCTCATTGTTCCCACCGAATCATAATCGGTGTAACCCAGCGGTCGAACCGGATCTCTCAGCTCCTTCCAGTGATTCCAGGTTCTCATAAGGGCATGCTGTAAAACCGGAAGCTGGTCGGGATGATCATCAATATCATCCAGCAGTGTCTCAACGAATGATTCATCAATTGAAGCTCCGGCATATTTTAGGGGTCCTTCTATCACCTGCCTGTAATTTTCCCTTTCCATTCTCGGAATAAGAAAATTGCTCCTGTTTATCAATTGAGTAAGACCCTGATAATATGCACATTCTCCTATAAAATCAGCCCTCATCGTCACTATTATGAATACTCTTGAATCGGAAAGACTGACAGCATTGACAAGATTCTCAACAAATTCACCAGTTTCGGTTCCATACGAACCGCCCGTGTCGGATGTCCGGTATCTGAAAAGCTCTTCAAACTGGTCGACAACCAGCAATACTTTTTCATATCCTCTGATTATATGCTTCTTAAGGGCGGTGGAAATACCGTCAGACTCCCTGTGCAGGTCAGACAGCAACGTTTCAACCGGTACTTCTTTTAGCCCGGTTTCTGCAATATTTGCATGTATGGCATGAGCAAGACTTTCGAAAGGATCGTTCCCCGGTCTGAAAATGATTATCCTCCACGGGGAAGATTCTTTCCTGCCCATTTCTTTGATCCTGGGCAGGATACCGCAGTAAACCAAAGATGATTTACCACTGCCTGAAGCTCCTGTAACCGTTATGAACCGGTTTTTAAGAAGCTTATTGAATACTTCCTCGCTCTCCTTTTCACGTCCGAAGAAAAGTTCACTTTCTTCTGGTGTGAAGGGTCTGAGCCCCGGAAAGGGATTGAACTTACTGGTTTCTTCTTTCATCTAAGTATGTAAATATTTCACGTGAGTGTTCCGGATACCGTTTCAAATATTCTGTCAAAACAGAAAGAGGCAGGATATAGCAAAAAGTATCATCCTCCTTCAGGGATAATCCTCTGAGGATATTATCATAAAAAATTCTTCCCCTGCATTCATTAATCCGGGAATCACATTCCCACAGGATATACCCGCTTTCCACAGGGAGGTTTTCCGGCAAAAGTAAATCCGTATATCTTAACTCTGCAGCCAGTGAGAGCAGATTCTCCTCCGGCAGCCTGTTCAAAAGAGATTTTATGAATATTACCTTATTATATTGCAGCTCACATTCCTTTACACTTCCATCAATAATACTTTCAATGGTTCTCTTCATTTCCTCCGGTATTCTGTCAGAAGCCTGCCGATAAAATTCGCTGCCGGAACGTGCGAGTAATTTTGCAGTTTCCTGCCGGAGTATCAGCTCTGGACTGAAAAGCAGTGCAACAAGCGATTCTGCCATTTCGTTACCGGTTATCTTAGGAATATTTCTTATCATGCAGGCACGCACCCAGACTCCAAGCAGATTGTAATCGCGATTGATTACTGTTGAGGCAATATTTTCATATTCCGGTATCTCTCCGGGATAGAATCTGAAAAGAGCCCTGAGTTTGCGACGCACGGGAGTCCTGCCAAACAGTACAGATAATCTCGCCTGTACCTGTTCGTCACACAGTATCCCGATAATTTCCAGGGCATGACTGAGGCTTTGAAGTGTTCCTCTTTCCATGTTTTCCCGTATAACATTTACGGGTTTTTCACCATAAGCCACTGAAAGCAGATTGAAAAGGAAAGTGGTCCATCTTCTGTTTTCCTCAATCATTGCATCATTTAGTATCCTGCTGCCAATCCTTGCAATAGTGATCCCCGCGGAAAGGTTCCATGTAATAATACCTGTAACATCAGATATCAGCCTCAGAAGTATATCCTTTTCGTCAGTGTTGATCGTGAAATTACAGGAAGTCAGGCTTCTGAGAGCTGTTTCACGGGTGGAACGTGTTCCAGTCCGGAGCAGGGAAAAAAGAAATTCAGCATTTTCACTGCTGCAGTTTTTACCGAGAACACGTAATATTGTCCGGGACATAACAGGATTCTCTGATGAAACTAAATAAAACCTTCTCAGTGCCTGATCAGCATCGCCCCTGAAACTCTTAAGAACATTCTCCGCATGTACTTCAATCCCGCTATTTAAAAGGCAACCGCAAACTTCGGGCAACAGCTCATTCATCCTGAATTTCCGTATAATGCCCAGTGCAATAACCTTAAGATCATCATCACTCTCCCTGATTAATTTCAGAACCTCAGAAACCGGAGGTATGCGTTCACCGGCAAGAATGATCATTGCCCTTAATTTCCCTCCGTTTTGTCTGAGCCCTGATGCGAGAAGTTCAAGATCCTGTATTATCCCTGAAGCACGCATCCTGGTCTCTCTTGGAATGTCTGAGTCGGACCTGATCTTTTTCAGTGCCGGAAGAAGATTGATCTCTTTCCTGATTTCAGCATGATCGAGGATCTTTTCGATATACCATTGATTATGATTCTTCTGCAGGATACTTATATCTCCTGTAATAAGATTTATAAAATCCCCGGCAAACTCCATTTCTGCCATGATCCTGTTTCCGGGAATCATATAATCATCCCCTCTCTCGGTCGTTATCTCTTTACTCCCGGCCGGCTCTGATGACTTTCTGATGATCTTACTATATTTTGAATAGAGCCTGAATGCTATTATCACCCAGATAAGTGTGATTATCACAAGTACCAGAGGAAAATGTATAAGTTTTATAAAGAATGGAATACCAAGTCCGGTCAGTATCAGCCCCGATAATATTATTCCTGTCCCAAACAGCACACCTTTCATAACCGGATCCGGAGTAATTTCCGGATTTCTTCCCCGGGCTCTTAACAGTATTGAGGCAGAAGGCGATTCCATTGATTCCCTGAAAGATCCCGAAAAGAACCTGCTGAGTGCTAGCAGAATAAAGAACAGAGTGATTCCGGATGCTGCATTACTGGTTCCGGTCATGAAACCGGTCACTAATACGGCTGTTGTTAATCCTGCAATTATGAGAGGTGGTATTGAAATTGTTGCCCTGAGCCTGAAATTCCTGATAAGATAAGGAAAAACCGGGAAGGTAAGTATCAATGTAAAGATCATCATAAATCCCGTAAACAATCCCAGGAAATGTGCCATATCTTCCGCCGCAGGATACTGAATCCTTGTTACTGCAAGAAATGAATACTGAATAAAGAAGGAAGTGATCACTGAGAGTATTATAAAAACTGTGATCATACTGATATACCTGTCTCCTGCCGGATTTATAAATACTGACTTCCTCTGTTTCGAATCCCCGTCAGACCTTTGAACCAGATCATGATCAAAGAGAAATTTACGGCCTGCATATATCTGAAGGAACAATGCTGACAGAACTGCCAGGAAGCTTAAAAGCAGGAAATGTTTCAATTCTATTCCTGCCGAAATCAGAAACGGAAATGAAAATCCGGCTGTAAGGATCCCTAAAATTATTCCGGTATCCGTTTTATGAGAAAGCGGGAGCCCTGATGTTTTTTGCATCATCCGTTCCGATGTGCCCGCAAATGTGGGAATTACCAGTATATTAAGTGGCCCCATCATGATAAATACCAGGAATACCGCCCATCCTGCCGGATTAAAAATCAATAAAATCCAGAGCAGGAGGGTTACAATTGAAATAAAAAGCAGGTTTGCCAAAGCAAGCCTGCTAAACCGTATCGTGTCAGATAATTTTGAGTAAAGCAATAAAAGCATCAATCCGGTGATTCCCGATAAAATATATGCACGGGCCATCATTTTTTCGTCAAATATCGACAGGAACATGGAATGTGCCGTAATGTCAAATGATCCGTAAAAGATGCCCATGAGTAAAGCCTGACCTGCCAGTAAATAAACCGCAGTGTTTTTACCGGTCCCGGTATTACTGAATCTGAGTAAGCTGCTTCTCATGTTTTTTTACCGGCTTGCAGACTTTGAATATATAATTGATCTTAACAGTTCAATATTCAGACTTAGACCATCAACAATTATTTCAGCTTTGTTATAATATTTTTCGCGCAGAGCAAGTTTTTTCTCTATGAATTCAGGCAGTTTTTCATCCGGAATATCTTTTATAAGAGGTCTCTCGCCGGAGGAATTGAGCAGGCGTTTTACCAGTTGTTCGGGAGTCAGTTTAAGGTATACAGTGATCCCCGTCTCGTTCATATAATCCATGTTATCGCCATGACAGGGAGTTCCTCCTCCTGTGGATATGATTGTACTGTTGTTATCAGTCAGACTTTTTAAGACTTCCGATTCTGTTTTACGGAAATGTTCTTCTCCGTCTTCGGAGAAAATCCGGGGTATTGTTTTACGGGCCACCTCTTCAATTCTGCGGTCGAGATCGATGAAGGACCAACTCATTGAGGAAGCCAGCTTTTTCCCTGCTGTTGATTTACCGCTTCCCATAAAGCCGACAATATATACTATGTTTTTCTCTGTTTTCATAGTTCCAGCTTCATCTGGGCCGGATCGTTATGCACGACCGGAGGTGTGCTTTTTTCATTTTCGGCTTCATCAGCCGGCACCGGATCCGGCAGACCTTCCTTTATCACTACAGGCTCAATCTCATGGACATTGTCGACCACATAATTAGTTAATCGTTTGCCCTTTGCCTTATAACTCTTGACTCCGATGAATTCCGCAACTTCAATTATTTCATTTTCCCGGTTTTTATGTTTACCCCCAAATTGTATTTCAAACCGGGGATATTCAACTTCTGTTATACTTATTAGTTTCGATTCGGGATGTTCACTGATAAGATTTTGTGGTTTTTCCGATTCTTCAATCATGAACCGTTTGACATAATGGTATTTCTGTTCCGCATCAAAATAGATTGCCGAATAGACTTTACCCGGTTTGAATTTTTCTATTATAAGTATGTTGTCTTCAAAATGATTTGAGAGGTCGAATCCGGTATGCCTGAAGTAGCCGCTTTTGGTTATCACAAGGATCTTGTCATCACCTCCGAATTCCCCGAGAAATATTCCTCTGGCATCCACGTTGAGCCTGAACACAGCATCATCAAACCATATTTTTCTTCCTCCGAGGGTTGACAATCCCTTCTCCTTGAGAGCTATTTTATGGACAGCATTTCTGGTAAGGATATTTCCCATTGAGGATCTGCCCTTGATAGCGAGTTGTCCGAAATCAAACTCAAAAACAAGCTTTTTAAGACGTGCTTTGGGTTTGTGATGTACTTTGATTACTTCAGCCTCTCCATTGGGATTGGCGCTGAAATAAACGATCCTGGATCCGGGTGTCCCCATGGTAAGATTATATTCCTTATCACGGGTAAGTCCGGTTATTGCAAATCTTTTAACCATCAGAGGACCATCTTTCCCGTCCTGATAAACGATATTGTATATTGTCCGTTCGTCATTTTTCAGGAATACCCGGGCATACAGGATGTCATTTCCGACAAAAACCTTATCGGCCACTTTTGTGATCAGGTATCCTCCATCTTTTCTTACAACTATTATATCATCGATATCGGAGCATTCACAGACAAATTCATCCTTTTTCAATCCCGTTCCGACAAAGCCCTCCTTATAATTTATATATAGACGTGCATTGCTTGCGACAACTTTCGCGGCCTGTATAGTGTCAAAATTCCTTATTTCTGTTTTTCTTTCCCTGCCTCTGCTGAATTTCTTCTTAATCTGCCTGAAATAATTTATGGTAAACGGAATGATATTATTAAGGTGATTTTTGACCTCATCCAGTTCTGTCTCCAGGCTTTTTATATGATCATCCGCTTTTTTGACATCATATTTTGATATCCTTTTTATCTTAATTTCGGTAAGCTGAATTATATCTTCTTTTGTTATTTCTCTCAGCAATCTCATTATAAATGGTTTAAGTCCATCTTCAATTGCTTTTAAAACACTCTCCCATGTTTCACAATCTTCAATATCCCTGTATATTTTCCCCTCTATGAATATTTTTTCGAGAGATGACATGTGCCACTCTTCAAGAAGTTCATTTTTTCTTATTTCAAGTTCAGCTTTCAGCAATTCCACGGTTCTGTCGGCAGAGTGTTTCAGCATCTCGCTGACACCCATGAAGGAGGGTTTATTTCCCGTTATTACACATGTGTTTGGGGATATTGAATATTCACAATCTGTAAGGGCATAGAGGGCATCAATTGTTTTATCGGGAGATACACCGGGCATGAGGTGTATTTGTATTTCAACATTTGCTGAAGTATTATCATCTATCTTTCTGATCTTTATCTTACCTTTTTCATTTGCCTTTATAATTGATTCAATGAGACTTGAGGTTGTTTTCCCAAATGGTATTTCAGTAATTACAAGGGTTTTTTTATCAATCTTTTCAATTTTTGCCCTTACTTTTACAACTCCGCCTCTTTGTCCGTCACTGTATTTTGATACGTCTATAAATCCTCCTGTAGGAAAATCGGGGTAGATCTCAAATTCCTTCCCCTGAAGGTAATTTATTGTTGCATCAATAAGCTCATTGAAGTTATGAGGCAATATTTTCGAAGCAAGGCCGACTGCGATCCCTTCAACTCCCATTGCCAGAAGCAGCGGAAATTTGACCGGAAGTGTTACCGGCTCTTTGTTACGGCCGTCATACGAAAGTTTCCATTCTGTTGTTTTGGGATTAAATACAACGTCGAGTGCGAATTTTGAAAGTCTTGCTTCAATATATCTGGGTGCTGCGGCACCGTCGCCTGTAAGAATATTTCCCCAGTTTCCCTGGGTATCGACAAGCAGGTCCTTTTGTCCAAGCTGAACCAATGCATCGCCTATTGAAGCATCGCCATGGGGGTGAAACTGCATTGTATGCCCTATGATATTGGCAACTTTATTAAAGCGCCCGTCATCCATTCGCTTCATTGAATGAAGTATCCTCCTCTGAACAGGTTTAAGCCCGTCATTAAGATCAGGGACAGCCCTTTCCAGAATCACAT
This sequence comes from Bacteroidales bacterium, assembly GCA_003501665.1. GTDB lineage: Bacteria > Bacteroidota > Bacteroidia > Bacteroidales > VadinHA17 > LD21. The sequence goes on from DNOQ01000583.1 coordinate 8,897, forward strand.
AGGAAGCATAATCGAGAAACCAGTCCTGATACATTCCCGATAATGCAGTAACAGAATGAAGCGCTGCCGAACCCTTTTCCGTATCCTCACCTCCCTCGGGATAATCACTGTCAAGTTCAAACTCTACCATAAGTCACACCTTATTCTGCCCGCTTTAAGTTTATTTTTCCGTTTCAATAAGATCTTCTTCAAATCTCAGGTTCTCAATGATGAAATCCTGTCTTTCCGGTGTATTCTTACCCATATAGAACTCCAGGTAACCGTTCACTGCATCCGTTCTTTTCATCCTTACAGGCTCGAGCCTTATATCTTTTCCAATGAAATGCCTGAATTCGTCGGGAGATATTTCCCCCAATCCCTTGAACCTGGTAATTTCAGGATTCGGACCAAGAGCTTCCAGAGCCTTTGATTTGTCTTCAGGAGTATAACAATATCGTGTTTCCTTTTTATTTCTGACCCTGAACAGGGGTGTCTGAAGTATATAAACATGACCTTTTCTGACAAGGTCGGGAAAGAACTGCAGGAAAAAAGTAAGAAGAAGGAGTCTTATATGCATTCCATCCACATCGGCATCTGTTGCAATGACAACATTGTTATACCTGAGATTTTCTATCCCTTCCTCAATATTCAGCGCTGCCTGAAGAAGGTTAAATTCCTCGTTTTCATATACAATTTTCTTTGTAAGGCCGAAAGAATTCAGAGGTTTACCCCTGAGGCTGAAAACTGCCTGGGTCTCAACATCCCTCGATTTTGTTATCGAACCGCTGGCCGAATCACCCTCAGTTATAAAGATGGTTGATTCGAGTTTCCTGGCATCGTTGGAATTATAATGAATCCTGCAATCCCTGAGTTTTTTGTTGTGAAGGCTCACTTTCTTAGCCCTTTCCCTTGCCAGTTTCTGTATGGAAGATATAGCTTTACGATCTTTTTCCGAATCCTGAATTTTTTTCAGCAGAATTCTTGATGTTTCAGGATTTTTATGCAGGTAATCATCAACTTGTTTTTTAACAAACTCATTAATGAAATTCCTTATCGATATTCCTCCCGGTTCCATATCCTTTGATCCCAGTTTGGTTTTTGTCTGAGATTCGAAGATAGGTTCTTCAACTTTTATGCTTATTGCAGCAATTATCGAAGTTTTAATATCGGCCGGATCATAATCTTTTTTATAAAATTCCCTTATCGTCTTCACGAAAGCTTCACGGAATGCGATCAGGTGAGTCTCTCCCTGAGACGTGTTCTGGTCATTGACAAAGCTCAGATATTCCTCCCCATACTGACACCCGTGAGTAAACCCA
>DNOQ01000543.1 GCA_003501665.1 Bacteroidales bacterium
ATAAAAGTGGGATATGACCTTATTGTAAATGGAACCGGAACTCCCACTGTTAATATTCTTGATGCAATGCAAAAATCTTACGATGAAGGAGTGACAGATGAATTCATGAAACCGATCGTGGTGGTTGATGATTCGGGCCAGCCGCTTGGTACGGTGAAGGAAGGAGATGTTATAGTTTTTTTCAACTTCAGGAACGACAGGGCAAAAGAGCTTACAATTGTCCTGACCCAGAAAGATATGCCTGAGCATGGTATGAATACGATTCCTCTCTATTACTGTACAATGACTCCTTATGATGCCACTTTTAAAGGGTTACATATCATTTATCCCAAGGAGAATGCCGACAACACGATGGGAGAGGTTCTTGCTTCAGTTGGTAAGAAACAGCTGAGAATAGCAGAGACAGAAAAGTATGCTCATGTGACATTTTTCTTCTCGGGTGGAAGGGAAGAGACATTCGAAAATGAAGAAAGAACTCTGATCNNGCAGTTATTAAAGCCATTGATACAGAAAAATATGATTTTATCTGCCTCAATTTTGCCAACGGCGATATGGTCGGGCATACAGGTGTTTACAAGGCAATAATGAAAGCAGTGGCAACAATTGATGAATGTGCGGGAGAAGTGGTGAAGGCTGCAAGGTTGAAAGGTTATGAAGTACTGATCATTTCTGATCATGGTAATGCCGATATGGCACTTAATGCTGACGGCACACCGAATACTGCCCATTCTCTCAACCCTGTGCCATGTATACTTGTAAGTGACGATTATAAAAGTATTAAAGAGGGCATCCTTGCCGATGTAGCCCCAACATTACTTACCATAATGGGAATAAAGATCCCGCCGGAAATGACAGGGAAGGTACTGGTGTGATGTTAAGACCACCCGCCTCGCTGCACGAGGTCTTAGCGACAATCAAATAAATCGCGAAAGAAAACATATTAACTATTAAGAATGCTCCGGATTAACGATACGATATTCAGCCCTGACATAATTGATGAAAAATTCTGCTGCGATCTTCAGCATTGTAAGGGAGTCTGCTGCAGGTACGGCAATTCCGGGGCTCCGCTTTCTGACGAAGAAGTAGTTATAATTGAAGATATCTGGCCCGAAGTAAAACCTCTCCTTCGTCCCGACGGAATAAATGCAATCATTGAACAGGGGACAAGCATTATTGACAGTGATAATGACAAAGTCACCCCTCTGATCGATAATCTGGACTGTGCGTATTCAGTATTCAACGGGGAGATTTTAATGTGCGGATTCGAGAAAGCCTGGTTTGAAGGCAAAATAAATTTCAGGAAGCCCTTTTCATGTCACTTATTTCCGGTCAGGATAAAAAAATTCCCGGGTTTCACGGCAGTTAACTACGAAAAATTGGGTATATGCTCAGGCGGAAGGGAAAAGGGTAGAAAGGATGACAAATACCTGTATGAATCTTTGAAGGAACCACTTATACGTGCTTTTGGGGAGCAGATGTATGATGAATTATGTCTGGCTGCCCTGCAGATCCGTGACAGAATGATATGAGGCTGTTCCAAAACCTCACATAGCAGATAAATTTCAGATTGAATAATCATATTGAAGCATTACACATTCATAGTGATTGATTCATAAAAAATTAGATTTGATATTTTTGATTCTTAAAAAAAACGATATCTTTGGCTCATTAATTCAAAACCTAAAACTAAATAAGTTATGAAGAGACGATTACTGTTGATTTTTTTGTGTGTGTGGGCGGGTACTTCAGTACTGTTTGCACAGACAAGAGTGATTACGGGAACAGTTACCTCTGCTGTTGAAGGGGAAGGAGCCCTTCCGGGGGTTACTGTTCAGGTTAAAGGTACCACAATAGGTGCAATAACAGATCTGAACGGGAGATATTCTGTTACAGCTCCCGTATCGGCGACAACCCTGGTTTTCTCCTATGTAGGTATGGAGACGCTGGAGGTTGAGATAGCCGGCCGTTCTGTTGTGGATGTCAAACTGGAATCAACACTTGTAGGACTGAGTGAAGTTGTTGTTACTGCATTTGGTATTAAGAGACAGGCAAGGGAGCTTGGTGTTGCGACCGCTCAGGTCAGTGAACAGCAACTTACACAGGCCGGTATCAGCAACGTTGTGAACGGTCTTACCGGAAAGGTTTCAGGATTGCAGATCAATACCGTTAATAACGGTGTCAATCCTGATACAAGGATTACTCTGAGAGGGAACCGTCACTTCCTGGCAAGCAACCAGGCGCTGATTGTACTCGATGGTGTGCCGGTAAGTGCAACTTACCTGAATTCCATTAACCCGAACGATATCGCGAATGTGAACGTTCTGAAAGGTGCAAGCGCTTCTGCTCTTTATGGTAACGAGGCATCCAACGGAGTACTGGTTATTACAACAAAAAGAGGAGCCGGTGATAAACCGATAATCAGAATTAGTAACACCACTACATTCGAAACCATTTCATATCTTCCTAAACTGCAGGAGCGTTTTGGTGCAGGTTCAGGCGAGGATACGGTCAATTATCTTCCCGAATACACTTTCTGGATTGGTCCTGACCGTCATACAGATCCTTACACCTCATATGAAAACCAGAGCTGGGGACCGGAGTTCAACGGGCAAATGGTAATACTCGGAGGTGTCCTGGCAGATGGTTCATATCAGATGATACCATATAGTGCAGTGCCAAATCAGAAAAGAAAATTCTTTGATACGGGTATCTCGCTGCAGAACGACATTTCATATTCAGTCGGAGACGACAGGAACAATTTCTACCTCTCACTTCAGGATGTCAATACCACCGGAACCATACCAAAGGATAAAAACAGAAGATCAGGTTTCCGTGTTGCAGGAGCAAGAGCGACTGGCATTTTCCGTGCTGATTACTCACTCGGCTTTTCACAAACAAATACCGATGAATCCGGTGATGAATATTTTCAGCAAAGACCTGTTTACTGGAATGTACTGAACACACCTGCAGAAATTGATCTCACCAATTATAAAGATATTGTAAATAACAAATTTGCAAATCATAACGGATATTTCAACGGTTATTACCCCAATCCATACTGGGCAATTGAAAATTCAAGAATCAGGAACAGGGCTGATAACCTGCTCGGATCGGCAACTATAGGGCTGAACCCTGTTGAATGGCTAGATATCTCTTACCGTGGAGGCTTGATTTATTCAACAAATAACAGATCATATTACAGAGATGGCTGCGTATTTGATCCCTATTATACAACTGACCCGTGGGGAGCAGGAGGACAACCAACCGGATCACCCTATGCCGGAGTAGCCAATGAGTCTCTGTCAAGCAGCTTTATACTTACCGGGGACCTGCTGGTTCAGATAAATAATAGATTCGGCGATTTTACAAGCAAGGTAATACTTGGTAACTCAGTTTATTCAAACAAATACCGTTACGTATATGTTGGTAATAATTCAATAGTAATACCTTTTCTTTATAATGTTTCCAACCGTTTGGGTGAACCCGGTGTTGGACAGACACAAAGGAACAGGAATGCAATCGGTGTTTTTGCTGACATAACACTTGGATACAGGAACTTTGCATTCATTCATGCATCGGCACGTAATGACTGGGATTCAAGACTGACGGAAGAAAACCGTTCTTTCTTCTATCCTGGTGTTGATGCAAGCATTATACTTACGGATGCGATCCCGTCACTCAAGAGTAATTTCCTGAGCTTTATAAAAATCAGGGGTGGATGGTCACAAACAGGTCAGATTGCACTGGACAACTGGTATGCAACACTTCCTTCATTCAGTGTCGGAGCGGGATTCCCCTACGGAAGCACTACCGGGTTCCTTCTGAGCACAACCCTGAGCAATCCTCTTCTTAAACCTGAGATCACTCAGGAAGTTGAAGCCGGGTTTGAGTTCAGTTTCATGAGGGACAGGATACATTTCGAGGTTAACGGTTATCAGTCAAATACAAAAGACCAGACAATTCCTGCAACAATTTCATACGCAACAGGATATGCAAGTGCGTACATTAATGCAGGTGAACTTTTAACCCGGGGTATTGAGACAGACTTGAGACTCACTCCTCTGGTACAACTGGGTGAATTTAACTGGAACCTTACAGTGGCTTATGCATATAATACCAGTGAAGTTCTCTCAATTATGGAGGGACTTGATGAGCTTCCGATTGAAGACGTGTCATATGCAGTTGTTGGTGAGCAATTCCCGGCAATTAAAATCACCGATCTGAAAAGAGATCCCAAGGGACGGATAATAGTTGATGCCCAGACAGGTTCTCCTATCAAGGATTCGGAACTTAAACTTTTCGGACATGGTAATCCTAATCATATACTGGGAATAACAAGCAACTGGAATTGGAAGGGATTATCTCTCAATGCAGTTGCCGACTACCGGGGAGGTCACATAATCGTTAACCAGGTGGGCTCCGATCTTAGTTTCACAGGTACATCATGGTTCTCGGCACAGAACGGCCGACAGAATTTTGTTATCCCGAATTCGGTAATCGAAGTGGCTGATGGCGTATATGAAGAGAATACAAATATCATTACCAGAACAGCCGCACAGAAATTCTGGTATAACGGCGATATTAACCAGGTACTCAGTACATATACAACAAGCGCTGCGTTCTGGAAGCTGAGAGAGGTGTCACTGAATTACAGCATACCGGTTCAGAATATTTTCAATGGTGTTATAAAAGATGCACAGGTTGGCATCGTAGGAAGAAACCTGCTGATGTTGAGGCCTGTAACCAATATGTGGACGGATCCTGAATTCAATACCAGGGGTGGAACAAGTAATGCCGTAGGATATACTAACGTTTACCAGACACCGCCTACCAGGATCTATGGATTTAGTGTTAAACTTACCTTCTAAGTAAAAATCTAAAGAAAATGAAGAAAATATTTATTACTATAACTGTATTGCTGGCACTGGTAAGTAGTTCATGTGAGGATTTCCTTACTGTTAATGAAACAAATCCTAATTCAGCATCTGCCGTTCCGGCTAATTTAATATTACCGGCAGCCCTAAATTCGACAGCCAATATACATAACCGGCCATTCAATTTCTTCTTTGTATATGCATGGCACGGCTGCTTTGCAGTGGCCGGGAACTATGTTGCCAACACTACTTTAACCCAGTATAACCTGCTAAACAGTTCTTATCAGGGTAACTGGGCAAATATCTATCTCAACCTTCAGAATTACGATTATCTCGATAAGATCTCATCAGACCCAAAGGATTCTTACTTCGCTGCAATAGCCAAAATAATGAAGGCATATCAGTATCAGACCCTGGTGGATGTATGGGGAAATGTTCCTTATTCCGAAGCATTGAAGACTGGTGAAGGAATTCTGAAACCAAAATATGATGATGCAAAAACCATATATGAAGATCTGGTTCTCACACTCGATGAAGCCATGAATCTCATAGCGAATGCACCTCTTGATGCAAATATTGTTGGTGATGATGATATTATGTTTGCCGGTAATATGAAACTATGGTGGAAATTTGCCAATACCCTGAAGCTGAGAATGCTGATTAATCAGTCGGGAATGACCGGAAGGGATCAGTATATTAAGACTGCCATTGCAACACAACCTCATACGGTCAACGATTACCTGGGAGTTGGTGAAAGTGCACTGGTAAATCCGGGGTATGTCAAATCAGAGGGTAAAATGAATCCGTTCTGGGAAACTTTCTACAAGCAGGATGATTCACGTCAGGCTGATGGCCTTAATTATTTCTGCGCGAACCAGGATGCCGTCGATTTCCTTACCGGCAATTTCGACCCCCGCGCCGAGAGGTTCTTTGCCCCCATACCAAGCGGTGTTATAAGAGGCACCTATTATGGTGAGCCTATAATACCTTCGGTAACTTCTGAATTAGGTACGGGCTTGGTCCGGTCGTATAATCAGGATGCTATTATTATGACCGATTTTGAAAGTCTCTTCCTGCAGGCTGAAGCTGTCCAGAGAGGTTTATTAACGGGTAATACCAAAGCTCTGTATGAAAGTGCAGTTACACGATCGATCATATATATGGGAGGTCTGAAAGGAAATGCAGCGGCAGCAGCCACTTATCTGGCCGATGATACAAAACCTCTGGTAAACTTTGACGCAGCACCAAATAAGCTTCAGACAATCCTGACTCAGAAATGGCTATCCCTGATTGGTATCAGTCCTGTTCCATTGTGGACCGACTACAGGAGAACGGGTTATCCCGGTTTCATTCACTGGTCTCAGGAACCCAACAAGAAAAATGCAACACCTCCTGTGCGCCTGCTTTATCCTCAGACGGAGATCAACGTTAATAATGATAATGTCCTGGCAGTAGGAACAATTAATCCGTTTACCTCTAAAATTTTCTGGCAGAATCGATAACTGCGAGTATGCTTAAAAATGTTTAAATGAATAAAATGAAAAATATGAAAAGCAAAATATTATTAGCAATATCCTTTCTGGCTGTTGTCTTTGTTACCAGTTCATGTCTGAAGGATGATATCGGGATTAACTGGGCAGATGACCTGAAGGGGAAAATGTACGCTGAGTTCCCGAGTAATGGGGCAAATACATACGTAATTCAGCCGGTTGCCGCCGATCAGGTTTTCAAATTCCTGGTGAACATCGCAACGGATGAATTACCAAAAACAGATGTTACCTTTACATTTGATTTCGATCCTACAGCTATGGCTGCATATAATACCGAACTAAAGAAAGCAGATCCGAACATGAACTGGAGTTACCGCATGTACCCGGGTGCTGTTATTAATGATAAAACCCTTACAATCAAGGCAGACACCAGAAGAAATGCTTATGTTCATGTAAAGCTTCCAAGAGCCGATACTCTTAATCTGGAAAACAAATACATGGTGCCAATTACAATTACCAGTGTAACAGGAGGAGTAATTATTGCAGCAAACAAAAAGACCGTCCTTTACAGACTTCCTCTTGCAAATAAGTGGGAAGGGACCTATAAATTGAAGGGCTGGATCTTAAGGGAAGGCGACCCGGTCCTTACAGGTCATCGTAAAAATATCACTGTAAAATTAGCGACACTCGGACCAAACAGTGTGGTATGGGAATCAACGCACATCTGGGGTGACGGTGCAAGTGGTGTAGGAGGTATTGGTAACTGGGAAATAACTATTGATGAATCCACGGTACCAAACAAGATTTCTCTGGTGGATCCTGCTAATCCTGCTGTTAAACTTAATCCTGATTATCCTAACAGGTACGAACCGTCTGAAAAGACTTTCTATATTGACGCTTACTGGGGTGCAGGTATAAATAACAGGAGAGAGATTGATACACTGGTATATTATGGGCCATATTAGTAGTTATAACGGAAATTTTAACCTGAAATAAAAAAATCAATATATGAAAAGGAAAATATCAATTTTGGTAATGTTACTGATCTTCTCGGGAACACTTCTTTTCCAGAGCTGTGAGGAAGAGCCAGTACCGTATAAAGAATATGGCGCCTTTACAATACCTGAACTTGTTGCTCCTGCAAATGGTGCATTTCTGAAACCGGCAGGTACCACCGTTGAACTTAAATGGTCGTCAACGGATGCTGAAGGAGATCCTCAGAAATGGGATGTCTATTTCGGCCCTTCGGAAGAACCGGCTAAAGTGAAAACAGGTCATACATCACAGACATATACAGTAAACGTTGATATAGGTACAAGGTATTACTGGAAAGTGATTGGTTTTGATGCTAACGGTATTCCTACAAGAGGTAATGTGTGGAGCTTTGAGATAGTTGATCCGGATGCTCCTCTGAATATGACAATGACCTGGACAACAAATGTATTGGATGCAATAGGACTGGATGTGGCTCCTGAAAATGCCGCCAACTTAAGGCTCAAAATCATCAATGAAGATGATGTAGTTGTAAAAATCGTTAATACTACGGCCTTTGAGGAATTCACATTCGAATCTTCAATGCCTGATGGTAAATATTATATTATAACCGATCTGGTATCAACCATAAATGCAGGTGATTTTAACTCTCCGCTCGATATAAGCATCAACCTTGGATTTAATCAGAGGGGAACTCTTTCGCAAACACTGGTGTATCCGATGGTTATGACTAATGAAAATCCATGTGAAATGTATGCGACTTACCTTGCAATAGTTACAAAATCGGGCTCAACATATACAATAGCGCAGGACATCGTAAATATTACACCTCCTGTAATTACATGGTATGGTGAAGATGCTTTATATCCAAGTGAAGTAACATCAACTCAAACTTGTACTGATATGACAATGAGCATGCTTCTTAACGGTTGGATGGTTGACTGGTGGGGTGAAATTATTGTTAAGGGAGGCTCAGCAAAATATACCGTTGATGCATCTGGCAATATTACCATTCCTTTCCAATATTACTGTACAACCACATGGAACGGTGCGGTTCAGCCTGACTATTATATTCAGGGCACCGGTACGATTGATAATAGCGGAACATATCCTGTTATAAAGTTACATTATGATATTAAACAGGGCAATATCTGGATAGGTCATTATTGTTATGTTAATTATGGCTGGGATCAGGATGGATTTGAAGCAGAATTAACTACAGATCCTTCTGCTGCCGGAGGAAAAGGGACAAAAGGGATCAGTACTTTTCCACCCGTTAATTTAGTAAAACCTGTTCATTAACAGATTTGATGATTATAAACAAAGCCGCCTCGTAAGGGGCGGCTTTTTATTTTTACATTCCCGATTTCCATCTCCCGTTCTCGTTTTTTCAAACTAAATTTCACTTATCAGGAACCAGAAGTGGAAGGATGTGTATTATCTACGTTTTTAAAGTCGTATTATAATAGATAGATTTAACAACTTAGCAGCTAATTCATCCGGGAATTATGGGGATTATTCTTCTTCTTTCAAATAAATAGTTGCAGTGACGTTCTTTATCTTCCTCCTTGTCAGCCTGTGGTCCGATTCAAATCCTGTTCCCATCACTGTCTGGTCTTCATTCGTGATCTTTATGAACCGGTCGGTATAAATAAGATCTTTTTCCTGATCCCAGAATAACTGCTCTGTCTCAAGCTTGTCATTTGATTCATTTACAACCACTACGGAATCTTTAAGCTCCCATAGTTTCTTTTTATCCGTATACTTTGCATACTTCGAGAATACAGTTCCGGCCGGCTTTTCATTACCTTCATAAAACATGACCTTTATACCTGACCTGAACTCTGAATAGGGTTGCTCGACATTGGTGTATGATTCCATTATATCAAATGTCATAATGAGCTGAACTTTTCCGGAATCAGTGAACACGGTGGTCGAATTTTTTGCAGTTACCGAAGGAAGCAATAGAACATCCATCCTGATTTTATCTATCTTCCTTTCACATGAGAGGAACAAGGCTAATATTCCTGACAAGACTGAAACAAGAAAAAGATTACGGGAATTCTTTAAATATGATAATAGCATAAGAATTAATCATATCTGTGTTTTCTGAACCAGTATGGATCATAGAGGTTAAGGCTTACTCCCAGGGTAAAGAAATTCTCGGTATGCATAAACTCACCGGCTCCGGATCTTTTTGTATAATCAATAAAAACATTGGCTTTTGAGAATGTCCTTCTCATCGGTATCCCCAGACCCAGACTTATTCCCGCTTCTTTGACCTGTTCGCCGTTGATCACCAGGTAATTATCTTCAAGGTGCCCGCCTATGCGGTACTCTACTCTTTTAAGGAAACTGACATTTGAAAATTTTTCCGGGATATATTCAAATCCAAAATGTAGCGCCCTTGTATCAGCAAGGTAACCGGCACTTCCATGAAGTGTCGATTCCGACCAGTTAGTCATAACATAATCGAATGCTGCAGTATATTTATTTTTCTTTCCAAATGATACTCCCGTGTGAATGGTTCCCGGAATAAAGATTTTCGATGAATCTGCCATCCATGTAATTGTATCAGTTGCGCCATAATAATTATACCTGTACGAAATTGTATGGAAGCTTGATTTATAATTCCTGCCTGAACCCATTGACACACCGGCGTTAAGAAAATAGTTATTCTTAAGAGGCAGTTCTGCCTGAAGACCATAATCGAGACTGATGCCGCTCAGTTCAAGTCGTTCACTCATATTATTATTATAGGAATTAAAATAGTCGATAAAATCAAACTGATTGATCCTTTGAACAGAACCAAACAGCAGATTCATATTGACTCCGAGCGAAAAATATTTGAACAATCTTATACCGGATCCTGCAAAAAACCTGGTTATTCCCCCTTTGCCGGTATGAGTCTCTAAATATTCACCTGTAACAGGGTCGTATCCGGCATCATTTTTATCAATTTTTTCAGAAATTGAATAATAACCATTACTGTAGGTTGTGATCCCGGCTCCGACACCCCATCCTTTTCCAACAGGAAATCCCACAAGTAAATGGTCAAAATTAATGTCATCTGAGATATGACGGTTTGAACCGTCCGAAAGGATATTTAATCCATAGTCAACACCGAAATCAAACACAAATGAGTTGGTATCAATACTGCTGTANNGATATTATGAAAATGAAAAAAATTACCTTAAGCCTGTTTCGCATTGTATTCGAGAATAAAATTTAACCCATCCAGAACAAGGTCGGGTATATGCCTGGTCCGGTATCGGATCCTTTCTTTGAGAAATTCGCTGTCCCCGCCTGTAATGATAACTTCCAGTTTTTTATGTTCTTTCTTAAACGTGCGAATATACTCATTTATTTCATA
>DNOQ01000280.1:0-3035 GCA_003501665.1 Bacteroidales bacterium
TTTTTCTTTTGTCGGGGTGAGAAGACTCGAACTTCCGACCTCCACGTCCCGAACGTGGCGCGCTAGCCAACTGTGCTACACCCCGCTTTGACCTCCGTAGCCTTGGCGAAGGAGGTTCTTCGCCAGCCGAAGTTTTAACGAAGGCTGGTTGACCTCCGTAGCCTTGGCGAAGGCGGTTATTTTAGGATTACAAAAGTAATGATTCTAATCTCAAATCAAAAAGATTATTAACATAATCATTAATCATGGAATTCAGTATCTGTCAGATTAAAGAATACATCGGTATAAAGCATTGAAGCCCATTTTTTATATATTAGTGATCCATAAATTATGGCAGATAGTATTTACGAAACCTGATCGCGACTTAATGTTACACGTAAGCATGGATATAATATGCAAATATGCAGGTTTAAACGACATTTTAAATCAAAACTATAAACGGATAATATATGTATTCAGAAGAAGATGATGATTTCATCAAACCGGAAAAACTTCCTATTTACAGGAAAGGAAAGGAAATCTTTGATATGGTAAGGAAAATAACGGATTTAATCCCGGAGGACAATGAGTATCTTATGGATATTAAATCCTGTATGCTGTCTGATGCAGCCCAGCTTACGGTAAAAGTTGCCGGGGCCGAGGCAGCAGAATTGTATGATCTTAAGATGGAAAGTGCTGCCATCATACGTAAAGCAGCACGCGACCTGATGGTCCAGAATCATTCACTCGATATGTTCGGTTTTGAATATGTCGAATATTATAAAATTGTCAGAGAGCTTATTGAAGAATACCGGCTTCTTTTCATTGACTGGGTGGCAGGATTTGATAAATGGGATTATGTAATTGATCGTTGGGGGCTCTTCAATCCTCCGGGTGTTGGACCATTTGACAAGGATCCTGATGATGACATACCGTTTCGTGGTTTTGATGATGATCCCGATGAATGAAATAACTGTATTTGTAAACCAGTGTCATATAGCTGTTCATGGCCACCGTGTATGGACGGTCCATAACGATCTTTAATCTGTGGCAGGTTTCTGCGACATTTTTTGCCCTGATGGGAATAGTATATCAGAACAGCAAAATTAGTTCTTATAATCTGGTTAATGGCCGATGAACTGTTGGAAAAACCAGATCCGGGTTACCATGTGTAACGTATACCGAGGGCAGCACCCCAACCCAGGCCGTTAACATCACCAAGGAAGTCCCACATGGGACGTGAATCAAGACTGACAAGCAGAGGCAGATCCCTGAATTTATACTCGATTCCTATCTGCCCGCCAATACCAATATTAATATAGGAATTATTTTCATAGTTGTCATAGGAAATGCTTGCTCCGGGCCCGACATACCAGTTGAAACCGCCAACGATGTTCCAGTTCCAGTGATAGATACCCACAATTGCGATCCTGGTGAAGTCTTTCTTAAAGCCGAAGCTTCCGTCAAGTTCCAGCCTGTTCCTGTCGTTAAGTCCTTTCTGGTATGAAAGTTCGGCTCCGCTATAGGTGTCACCACCATAGAGTCTTCCACCGAGGGCATTGGAACTGATCTGTGCAGCTGCCATGGCTCCTAAACTTATAAATGCAAAGAATAAAAACAGTTTCTTCATGATTAAAAATTTAATATTATGCTTAAGAAATAGAATGAAATCTCTGATTATACGAATAGTTTAACAAATATCATTCCATTTTGTTTGAGCTTTTCCTTCGGCCGCTTTTTAGATCTTATCATTTCCTCAGAGTTATTATTTTTACAAAATTAAAAAAACGACATAATGAAAATTATTTCCTGGAACGTAAACGGCATCCGTGCCATAACAAAGAAATCCTTTTTTACCGATCTTGAACTTTTGGATCCCTCCATCATTTGTCTGCAGGAGACAAAAGCCAATGAAGATCAGGTTACCGAAACACTTGGATCCCTCAATGATAGTTTTATTTATTCAAATTCAGCGGAAAGGCCCGGATACTCCGGAACTGCTGTCATTTCAAAGATCAGACCCCTGAATGTTATAAAAGATACCGGTATTAAGGAATTTGATTCCGAAGGAAGGGTATTATGTCTTGAGTTTGACCAGTTTTTCCTGGTGAATGTATACGTGCCAAATTCCGGCAGTGAGCTTGCCAGACTGGCATACAGGCAGGAATGGGATAAGATTTTTTTTGGTTATCTGAAAGACATTGAAAGGATAAAACCCGTGGTCGTTTGCGGAGACCTTAATGTGGCTCATAAGGAGATTGACCTGGCACGTCCGAAAGCTAATTACAACAAGGCAGCCGGATATATGCAGGAAGAAATAGACGGAATGGACAGACTCACTGAAGGAGAACTGACAGATACCTTCCGTTATTTCTATCCTGACGAGACCGGGAGATACACCTGGTGGAGCTTCATGAGAGGGGCGAGGTCAAAGAATATAGGTTGGAGAATCGATTATTTCCTGGTGAGCAAATCGTTCCTGCCAAAGGTGAAAGATGCATTCATCAGGGAAGAAATAACCGGATCAGATCATTGTCCCGTCGGTATTATCCTGGATCTCTAATAGTATCGGCTTATCAGAACCTCTTAAAATTAATTATCATGAGTAACGAAAATAAATCTATTCACGAATTCGACTTCAATCTGATCTGCGAATATTTTTCAAGCCTTGAACGGCAGGGACCCGGTAGTCCCGAAGTAACGGTTAAGGCATTGAGCTTTATTGAAAATCTCACCAACATATCGCGTATCGCAGATATCGGTTGTGGAACTGGCGGTCAGACTATGGTGCTGGCACAGAATGCACCCGGAAGTATTACAGGTATCGACCTGTTTCCCGCTTTCATCGATTTGTTTAATGCAAATGCCGTAAAACATAATATTCAGGATAGAGTAAAGGGTATTGTCGGCTCAATGGATAAGCTTCCTTTTCAGAAAGGTGAACTGGATATGATATGGTCGGAAGGTGCGATCTATAATATTGGTTTTGAGCGGGGTCTTACTTATTGGAAGGAATTCCTGAAACCGGGAGGTTATATTGCTGTTACGGAAGTATC